>PEZS01000005.1:507-106482 GCA_002778785.1 Bdellovibrionales bacterium CG10_big_fil_rev_8_21_14_0_10_45_34
GCATAATACACTCGGTTTTAAAACACTGATTTTTCGCTCTATTAATGCTCTGAAAGGGCGGTGGAAAAATTTGCCGCAAGCGGCACAGGTGGGCTTAAAAGAGCAGCAAGAGCGTCTTCCTGAGCTGTTAAAGTAGAAGAAAACAAGATGTCTATTTTGCAATCAACTTTTAAGAAAACCGCAGAATTGCCCGTCAAGCGCGAAGGCAAGGCGTCACGCGGTTCATTTATAAGCGGATCTCACCGCAGCAGTTCTCGGTACCAAGTGTTGAGCTATCGTACTGAGGCGGCTGGTGTGTCACTAAGTTTTGGTTTCCTATGAGGGTAGAAAGTTGAGCCTTAACTATTTTCCCCAAACTGAGAGTGGGTTGAACCGGCGCTGAAAGAGTATTTTCTACAGCAACTGTTTGCGCTCTTAGCACGGAACCATATGCGTGATATGTTCCTCGACCATGATTAATTGGGTTTATCCTTGTTTCTTGTTGTTATCCTTTAGCGGTTTATTGGGCTGCTCCCCCAATAGTGACAATACCTCGAAAGAACCGCCCCGGCCGCAATATGTTGGTGATTTAGATAGAAAAGCTCAAGAGATCTATAGCCGTGAAAACGAACGCTTTTTTTATAGCTGCGACCACGAGCAGAGAAAACAGATACTTGAAGTTGCTCGGTCTTTAGAAGTCAATAGAACCAAAATTGAATCCATGTACGAGAAGTTTCGTTCTAACGGGAATAAATACAAGACGGTATTAATCAATAATATCCCATTTTTGGAACCCGTATCTAATACTTCCGAAGCTGACGATGAATGGTATGAGGTATTCACTAGCTGGAAGAAAGTTTTTAGGACTTATCAAGAAATCAAAGATAATTTGGAAGATGAACGTTGGTTAGACATCAATATAGACGCAAGATCTTTAATCGTAGAAGACGAAGATCGAATTCTACGAGGCACTCACCCTTGGGTACGTAGAGAGTTAAAAGAGATCATAGAAACGTCAGCCAATAGTTTAAAGAAGTGTCTTGCCGATCCAAACTGCATATCTCCAAACTTAACTGCCCGCGAAAGAGAGTGGCTAGATCGATCTCCCCATATTGAGCAAGCCCTTTCTGAACCTTTAAATTCTGAGTATAGCTTTGATCAACGCCGCGAATGGATCAGTATCATATACGATATTGTAGCAGAAGCTATAGACAAAACTAGCGGCGAAGTTAACTTCAGCATTTCTAAGGAGAACAATCAACTCATTGTGCCTATAGACCTCTCGACATTCGGCGACGAATCTTCGCGCGTAGCTTCGTTTTTAGAAGAGGTGTGGAGTAGTGATCACCTCCGGATTCAAGTTCGCGACATTCAAAGAGATGATGTCTATAAGGTAGTGGTTTCTCATGCAGTTGGCGAGCGCGCCTACGTCAGTCGTGCAAAAATGAAAATGCATCTTTACGCACCAATTCGCTTTACAACACTCGCGCATGAGTTTGGCCACGTGCTCGGGCTGCCGGATGAGTATTTTACAAGTTTTGATTCTTCAACTTGCACCTATATTGATCAGGTCAATGATAAGAATATTATGTCGAGCGCCGCTCGAGGGAAGGTGACTTCCGAAAATGTGCATTCAATCAAAACGCTCTATGGCATCGACTAGGCACGGCGGTGGTTGTCTTTAACATATGCTATGCACCGATTCCGACAGTACCTATCGGTGCGACGTATTTACTCGTACGAGCCTACCGCGCTGAAGCGACGGAACTCTTTTCTGAGATCTCTCGTTCGATGGCGTCGGAGCCGAAGGGGTTTTGCTGGCCTACACAAACCTCAACGAAACTCTGCGTGAAGAGTTTTTGAGCAAGATCCTTTATCTCGTGGGCGGTGATTTTTTTGATATTCTCGCTAAAATTTAAGTACTGATTAAATGGCACCCCGTAGATGTGATCAAATAGCATACTGCTTGCAATAGCTGAGTTCCTTTGTAGATCGATGTCATGCCTGCCTATCAAATACTTTTGAGACCTCTCTAATTCTAGAGAAGGCACCATATCATCAACAAGTCTTTGCAGCTCAGAGTGTATCATCGAAATAGCAAGTTTCGCTTTTTCTGGAGAGCAACCAATGTACACGCCGAAGTATCCCCCCTCGACACCCTCCATCTTTAGCGGAGAAACCGTGTACGCTAGCGAAGCTTTGTCTCTAAGATTCAAAAATAACCTGCCACCTTGGCCCGCTAAGATAGACTGAATGAGCAAAAGGGCAAAACGATCTTCGCTCTTAAAGCTGAGTCCTCGGCATCCCACAACTATGTGGCTTTGTTCCTTCTTTTGTTGAACATAAACCTTTTTGTTAGCGATGAGCTGCGCGAGGGGCACCGACACAAAGAGGTCATGCTCATAATTCTTTAAAGGCTTCACAAGTTTTTCAATTCGTTTAAGAGTCTCCTCTTTTTCGAACGATCCCGAAATAGATATTTTGAGTCGCCCTCGCCCCAAATGTTCCCGAGCGCAAGATTCAATATCTCTTTCTGTAATATTTTTAAGGGTTTCAATATCTCCTTCCGGCTCGCGACCATAAGGATGTCCACTAAAAATTAAATCGTAAAAGTTCTGAATGCAGATTTGAGCCGGGTTATCTTTTTTACTCAATATATGATCAAGCTGATGACTTTTCTCACGCTCAAAAATTTCGGGTTGAATTCGAAAGTTCCCAACGATCTCTTCTAAAAGCGCCCAAACTTCGGCAGAGTGAGGAGCTAACATATCGACGCCAAGGCCCATAGAGTTTCTGCCGGCAAAACCACGTATGCTTGCAGCAAGCTTCTCAGTTTCGTGACTCAATCTTTGTTCGGTGAAATTTGACGTGGAAGCGGGCCAAACACTCGAAGCAAGCTGAGTGAGACCTAACTTTTCTGCCGACTCCGCCCTGGCTCCGCCTAAGCTCGCCAATTTCATCGAGACCGAAGGAGCGTCATGGTTTGGCCTTAGAAGCACATCTACATTGCAGGCCAGTCGCACAAGTTCGGGCGTTGAATCTTCTGATTTTCCCACTTGAAACCCCAAGGGCCTTCGATTCACCGATCGCTCTGGCGCCTCTTCAGCTGCTAAGGTATTCAAAGAATCTATCGCTAAGGTGAAATCATTCACGAATTTTTTAAGCTCATAATCTATTTCTTTTAAATCTGACTTCACAAGCGCCGTCACACTCATTCCTGTAGGATCAATATACTTTTTTGAAACTCTCAAAATGTCTTTTCTTGTGACACTTTGAAGCTGCCGCAAGTAGGTTTCGAAGTAAGCCGGATCGTCAAAGTGAAATTCATAATTGCCGACTTTGCTTGATAAGCCATCAACTGTCTCTATGGAGTACAGCTCTTCGCCCTCTAATATCGAAAGCGATCTCTCAAGTTCTTCTAGTTCGACTGGCAACTCTCTCATAAGCAACAATTGTTCGCCAACCGCACTTAAAAGATTTCCGATATTTGTTTCTCGGTAAGAAATAGAAATCGAAAAGACACCGCTATCTTTTGGTGTGTAGGCATAACAGCCAATCGTTGTAGCAAGATTCAATTCATTTCGTACTTTTGACACAAGTCTTGAGCTCTCGCCTTGGCCAAGAACTAACGCCATCAAATCAAGGGCCGGAACATCTGTTTCTTTGACCCCCGGAATCGGAAAAGAAATTTGGACAAAGTTTTCTTCAAATTCGCTTTGCCTTAAAAAGAGACGTGGTTTTTTTTGCCGTGGAGCCTTATTTCGCACCGAGTGACGTAGTTTTCTTTTTGCATGAGTTGAGAAATGGCGATCTACACGGGCCCTCATGTCGTCATTCTCAAAGTCTCCGCAAACGACTAAGAACATGTTCTCTGGGTTGTACCTTGATTCAAAGAACTCTCTGATTTTTTTAGGGCTAAACTTTTTAACATTTTCTGAATAACCAATCACTGGGATGCTGTAGGGGTGTCCTTTAAACACAGTTTCAAACATACCCCGACTTGCTTGGCGGCCAGGACTGTCTTCTGATCTTTTTATCTCTTCAATGACTACTTCTCGTTCGCGGTCGATCTCTTCAGAGTCAAACTTCGGAAAACCCATCATTTGGCTTATGACATTAAGGCCGGTGTCTGCGTATTGTTTAGAAATTGTGACGTAAAACACTGTCTGATCAAAAGACGTGTAGGCATTGAGCTCGCCCCCGCTTCCTTCGACAATGCTGGCAATCTCACCGACTCCAAACTGGTTCGTACCTTTAAAGACCAAGTGTTCGATAAAATGGCTGATCCCTTCTTCGCCCTTCAGTTCGTCTGCACTGCCAGTTCGCACCCACATTTGAACGCTCACCACTGGCGATTTGTGGGATTCACACAATACGACCGTCAAACCGTTCTTTAATTGAAATTTTTGAACCATAATGTAATAACTCTTTCGTGAAACTCGGGATTTACATTCACTATCCCTACTGCGTTCAGCGCTGCCCTTATTGCGATTTTGCTACCTACGAGAGGTCGCAAATTCCTCCCTCGGAGCACTACCTAAATCTCTTGTCAGACGAGGCAAGAGCCCTGGCTCCTTTTGTGAAGGAAAAACAGGTGGCCACCGTTTTTTTTGGCGGTGGAACTCCGAGCCTCATGCCCCCTCACGCCATTCTAAATCTTCTTGAAGGCCTGACAACCCTGGGCTTCGAGCTCCTAGACGATGGCGAAGTAACTATAGAAATTAATCCTGGAACGGTTGGCCGAGAAAGAATCAAGGAGCTTTTGGCTGCCGGAGTGAATAGGTTCAGCGTGGGAGCACAGACCTTTAACGAGGACCATCTCAAGAGACTTGGCAGGAGGCACTCTGTAGAAGATACCGTTTTTCTTTTGAATGAACTCCAAGAACAAAAGCTCAACTATAGCTTCGATTTGATGTATGGCTTACCTGGCCAGTCCCTGGGAGACCTTCGGGCAGACCTTGATCGAGTTCTTGCATACAGACCTCCTCACGTCAGCCTCTACAATCTAAATGTCGCCGACAACAACCCCCTCAATCAAGGGCGCCCCGCAGATGAAGTGCAGGCAGAAATGTTTTATATCATTCGAAAGCGACTGAGCGAAGAAGACTATGATGCTTATGAGCTGAGTAACTTCGCAAGAGACGGTCTCTATTCTAAACACAATAAAAGTTATTGGAATGGAGCGCCCTATTGGGGTTTGGGTCTTGGAGCTCACGGGTATATTGCTGTAGATAATGCGAAAACCACTGAATCGAAACCTGAGCAACCGAACGAAGTTGATGGCCTCAATTTATCAAGTTCACACCGGCAGCCAAATCGAGGCTTCGATCCACCTATCGAAGTAGAGCCTACAAATGAGTGGGGAATTCGCTACTGGAAGCCGCGCCGATATGGAGAATACGAGAGTTGGGTGAAGGGCTTGAAAGACGCAACTCACCGCAATTTTACTGATGCGTTTACTCGTGACTCCTATGAAAATCTTCTTAAGCATGAGGCTTTGACAGATTATCTTTACACGCGCCTTCGCACAAAGGCTGGGTTCAGCCTTGAAAGCCTCGAAGAAATTTTTGGACTCCCTGTGAGACAGCAACTCGATAAGAGGCTTGAACGCCTTCTTGTTAAAAATTGGCTGAGGGTACAAAATTCGCAGGTTACTCTTAGCGAAGATGCACTTATTATAAGCAACCGCATTTTCACAGAGCTTTGTTTCACCGCTGACGATCTCTTGTCTCCACTTATTGACAAAGACTTGAGCAAAACCATAATACGAGAAACCCCAACCTCGGAACTCGTAGATAGAGGAGCGATAAAATGAGTAAAGATGCCGAAAATAGTGAAGAAATGACCGATAGCAACGACACTTCCTCTGAGTCGGAAACTAGCGGTAACGGCATTGCGGATGGGCTCGCCGACAAGGCCGAGGCTGCCGCGGCATCTCAAAGCGCGGAATTAGAAGCCCTTCGCGGCGAAAGAGATGACGCCAAAAAAGAGCAACTCTATTTACGCGCCGAGTTCGACAATTACAGAAAGCGCGTCATTAAGGAGCAAAGTGATCTGAGGAAGTATGCTTCTGAACCACTTCTGGTTGCTATACTTGATGTGATGGACAACTTTCAAAGAGCTCTCGACACCGATGTGAACGAAGGCAACTTTAAAGATTTCGAAAAGGGTGTTCGCATGATTTCGGATGAACTGAATCAACTGATTCAACGATTCGGGGTTCAAGAAATTGAGGGGTTGGGAAAAGATTTTGACCCCAATTTTTTTGAAGCACTCGCCAGCGAAGAGTCTGAAGAGGCTAGTCCCGGCAGTATTGTTAGAATTTTTAGGCGAGCCTACAAACTTCATGACCGTATTATTAGGCCGGGCCAAGTCGTTGTTGCCAAAGAGCCCTCAAAGAAAGATTCTTGATTCTGCATGAAAGATCACTACGGAGCACTCGGCGTACTACCTACGGCGAGTCTTGAGCAAATCAAGTCGGCTTATCGAAAGTTGGCTCACCAATTCCATCCAGACAAAAATCCCGATCCAGTATTACAAAATAGATTTAAAGAAATCTCAGAAGCGTACGCAGTGCTTTCGAATTCGGACTCACGAACCAAGTATGATCGCATCAGAGCGAGAAGGGCAAATGCCTCCTCCCAGCAAAAAACGACCTCAAAAAGCGGTGGAGCTGAAAGAAACGCTCCCAAGGAGCCGTCCGCTAAAAAGAATACCAACTCAAAGAACGACGGTCCTAAGCTAGGGGAAATTTTTGGCGAAATCTGGGATCAAGTCTTCGAAAAAACCGGTATTAAAAAAGGCAGAGATCTTAAGTATCATATCAAAATTTCGTTAGAGTGTGCCGCCAATGGGGCCGAAAAAGAAATCCAATATATAAGGTCCTACAACGGCGCCACTCAGGAGCGAAAACTCATTGTAACCATCCCAAAGGGAGTGGAGGCTGGCCAGCGCTTACGAATTGCAAATGAAGGCGAAATTGCACATGGCGACTCTAAGCCCGGCGATCTAATGGTGGTCGTCGAAATTGAACCACATCCCTATTTTAGGAAAACCGGCCAAGACATTCACCTGGACTTGTACTGTAAGCTGAATGAACTCGTTGCTGGCGCGCAGGTGCGGGTTCCGACACTGAGCGGTTTCAAATATTTGACGTTGCCTGCAGGTTCCCAATCAGGAGACACACTCCGGTTGAAATCTGAAGGATTTCCAGATCTTCGAACTCAAAAATGCGGCCACCTGTTTGTGCATCTTGTTTTTCGGCCCCCTCGCATCATGGATGAAAAAGTGAGTGAGGTCCTGAGACAAGTTGATAGTTCAATGCTAAAGTACGAAGAGCGTGAAAAATTTGAACATTGGTTTAGTAACCGAAATAAAAACTAACGCTTTTTTGTAGTATTGTTATGAGTATCTCCCTGCGAACAAAGGATACGTGATGACTTTGAATAATATTTTGAAATGGTTTCGCCTGAGTATTTTGATTTTTCTCATTGCAGGATGTCAGTCGACTCCTAAGGTAGAAGCCCCAAAATCAGATCCTAGCGCTCAAAAATTGCTCAATCAAGTGCAGGCGCTTTTAAAGTCTGGCAAACAGGCTGCCGCCTATCGAACTGCATCTAAACTCGTTAAAGCTTACCCCGAATCTTTAGAGGCAGAAGAGGCCTACTTGGTTCTCGCTACACAACACCAGAAGCGCTCAGACCCGGTAAAATGCAAAGTTCTCCTCGAATCTTTGATTAAACGCCCGTATCAATTGCAAAGCCCTTATATGGCCTACAGCATGTTAGGTGATTGCAGTTCGGCGAGCTCCGATACCGAAGCCGCGATCAGTGCTTTTGAGTTAGCTCAAAAAGTGGCAAAAGAACCTCAACATGTTTTGTCCGTTTCGGCCAAGCTTTTCAAACTTTACAAAGAAAGAGGGCAGATAGGTAAGTCTCTTATTTCCCTTAAGGCCGCTTACGAAGTTGCACCAGAAAGTCAAAAGCGCAATCTCTTAGAGGCTGGACTCCGAACCGCTGAGTTCCAGATGACACTTCCCGAAATTTCTGAGAGCGAAGACTCGTCACTTTATCCGTTTTTGTCGCCCGGATACTTGCGCCTATCGCGTTGGTATCTTGACCAAGGCAATACATCAAAAGCGCGACGATACTTGCAGTTAACAGTAGAGGCATATCCAGAAAGCCAGTATGCCGAAGAGGCTAGTGAACTTTTAAATCAACTTAGTTCCCGTGAAAGAGTAGAGCCGAATCGAATTGGCGTTATTCTTCCGCTATCTGGTAAGTATGCAAAGATTGGGTATAAGACTCTTTATGGAATCCAGTTAGCACTTGGAATTGCTCCCGGCGAAGAAGGACGATCACCGTATAGTTTGCGTATTATTGATAGCGAGGGCAATCCTGGGCTGGCTCGCCGTGGTGTCGAACGGCTGGTTTTAGAAGACAAAGTTATCGGTATTATTGGTGGTCTTATTGGCCGAGAGGCACAAGAGGTTGCATCAAAATCTCAGGAGCTCGGTGTGCCCGTCATCACTTTGTCTCAAAAGGCCGGACTCACTCAGACCGGTGATTATGTTTTTCGAAACGCTTTAACAAGTGAAATGCAGGTAGCTGCTCTTGTTGATCTGTTCATTAGTCAGCTCAACAAAAAGAAATTTGCGCTTTTGTTTCCCAATGATGCTTACGGCACAGAGTATTCTAACCTTTTTTGGGATGAGGTCTTGGCTCGTGGGGGAGAGATCCGAGCTGCGCAAATCTACGACCCAAAAGAAACAGATTTTCGCCAAGGCATTCAAAAACTCGTCGGACTTTACCACAAAGAGGATCGTGCGGACGAACTTAAAGCTCGATTAAAAATTTGGAATCAGGCGCACAATCAGGCACATGGTCGAAAGGAAATACCGAACGATATTCTTCCACCTATAGTCGATTTTGAAGTTCTCTTCATTCCTGATAGTGCACGTGCGGTTGGGCAAATCGCCCCTATGCTTGCTTATAACGATGTCCAAAGCGTCACTTTAGCGGGTACAAGCTTATGGAACACAAACGATCTTATTAGACGAGCCGGGCAATTTGTGGAGGGATCAATATTTGTAGATACCTTCCAAGCAAATTCCGATTCTTTTTTGAACTCACCCTTTTCTAAACGCTTCAAACAGAGTTTTGGTTACGCCCCGGACACTTTTGAGCTTCGCGCTTATGACTCCGCCATGCTCATTAAGAATTTTGTCGACCGCGGCGCCACCACGCGCTCGCGCCTCAAAGAAGAACTCGCCGGAGCAAACGGAGTCAAGGGTGCTATGTTTGCTTTAAAAATGTCTCGTAACCGCGAGGTGATACGTCCACTAGTTGCTTTGACTATTAGAAATCAGAAGATTGTTCCTCAGTAGATTCGTCTTATTGCCGCGACATTCAAGTCTGTTCGAAATAAAAGTTCGCAAGATGTCGCACTTTCGTGAACTGCTAAACAATTCTTTGTTTGTCTAAAAGAAATACTAATGTTCTGCCCCAACTGATGGATTTTAGCGGATTTCGGGCTTTATCTAGCGACTAAGGTCTAAATACTGCGTTTTTTTTTAACCGAATCCACCAAGCTTTTGGTCCAAAACACAACCTCGTCTAGAGTTAATAGATGAGGTGGGGTCAAAGAGGCCTCAAGGGGGGGTTATGAACGGAGTAATGACTAAGATACCTATTGAGGTCATCAAATTTTGCAAGATCAAGTTACTCGAGACAAAAGAGGACCTTCTTAACCGCGTAAAAGATGTGCGAACACAGCTACTGGACGTGCAAGATGCTGGCGGTGACGAAGGTGATCAAAGTGTTCGCATGATTGAAGAGGGCGAGTTGATGGCGCATCAGGAGCGTTTACGCTCTATGCTTTTTGAAGTTGAAATTGCTCTTAGTAAAATTGAACGCGGCAGCTACGGTGTTTGTGAAGAAACCGAGGAGCCTATCGAGCCAGAGCGTCTCAAGGCTATTCCATGGACTCGTTTAAGTATCGAAGGCGCTGAGGTTCGCGAAGCTTTACAACGACGTTACGCCCGTTAGACACCCACTCTGTTAGTGAAAACTAGTCGGTATTTTCTTGGCCCACAATGTGGGCTTTTTTTTGCACATTAGTGGCGCGAAAAATTCGATTAAAGTTGATGTCATGGCGAAGTTTTAATCGAACTGCAACATCCGCTTTAGTTAAATAAGCAAAAGTATAGGTGCGCTCGCGCATTGTTGGTCTTTTGGCTCGTCCTTTCTAGACGAGACGCCCCACTAAGTAAGATTCCCGACTCGACTTTCAGGAGATTTTTTTAAGGTTAGGCGCACTGACTCCGAATGAGATAGTAGCGATTTATCATCCAAGGAATGGGGGTCAATGTGAGTGCCAGCGAGAAGGTTTTAGAAGTACCAGCACTTCTTCCAATGCTGCCGGTTCGAGATTTTGTTTTCTTTCCGTATATGGTTCAAACCATCTTTGTAGGTCGCGAAAGCTCCATCAAAGCCTTAGAAGAAGCTCTGACTTCTAGCCGAATGATCCTCTTAGTTGCACAAAAGGATCTTGCAGAAGAATCACCAGCACCGCAGACAATTTACAGAACGGGTACGGTGGCAATGATTCTTCGAATGAGAAAACTCGTCGACGGTAGGGTGAGAGTTCTCTTTCAAGGTGTATCAAAAGCTCGCATTCAAGACTATGTCCAAAACGAGCCATTCTTTAGAGTTTCAATTGACTCCATTCCTGAGAAGGAATTTCTTGGAACCCCGATAGATTCTGAAGCACTTATTCGCCATGCTCGCGAACAAGTTGAAAAGATAATCGCTCATGGCAGAATGATGTCGCCGGATATCTTGCTCCCTCTTGATGAAATCACTCACCCTGGAGTGATTGCCGAAAAAATCGCAGGCAACATTGCCTTAAAAGTTAATGAAGCTCAGCGTGTTCTTGAGCTCGAGGATCCACTTCAACGTTTAAAATACGTCAATGAACTTTTAGATAACTTGGTAGATGTGCTTTCTATTCAAGCGAAGATTCGAACTTCAGCAAAAGAAGGCATGTCTAAGAATCAAAAGGAATATTTTTTAAGAGAGCAACTAAGAGCTATTAAGAATGAACTCGGTGAAGGCGATCAAAAGAACGATGAGATCGAAGACCTTCGAGAAAAACTTTTGAATGCTGATATGCCTAAAGAAGTTGAACCCGAAGCACTTAAGCAACTGGCCAGACTTGAGAGAATGCATCCAGATGCTAGTGAAGCCTCCATGCTAAGAACTTACTTAGATTGGTTAATTGAGCTGCCTTGGTCAATCGAGTCTGAAGACAACTTGGATCTTGGGCACGCCAGAAAAGTGCTCGACGAAGATCATTTTGAACTTAACAAAATCAAGGAGAGAATCTTAGAGTTCCTTGCTGTTAGAAAATTAAAATCAAACATGAAAGGTCCTATTCTTTGCTTCGCAGGACCTCCGGGTGTCGGTAAGACGAGTCTTGGTAAAAGTATTGCGCGAGCCATGGGCCGAAAGTATCACCGCATCGCTCTTGGAGGCGTTAAAGACGAAGCAGAAATACGTGGGCACCGACGTACTTATGTTGGCGCTATGCCGGGTAAAGTGATTCAAGCGCTTAAACAAACGAAAACACGCAATCCAGTTTTTGTTCTCGACGAGGTCGACAAACTCGGAAGTGACTTCCGCGGAGATCCAAGTGCAGCTATGCTGGAAGTTTTGGATCCAGAGCAAAACAATTCATTCAGGGACAACTATTTGAATGTGGATTTCGATTTGAGCAAAGTGCTGTTCATCGCAACTGCGAACGATTTGAGCCAAATCCCGCAAGCACTTCGTGATCGAATGGAAATCATCGAGCTAACCGGTTACACAGAAGAAGAGAAAATTCAGATTGCCAAAAAGCATGTTATCGAAAGACAAATCGAAGAGAACGGTATCAGATCAGACAACATTGAGTTCACAGATGAAGGGCTCCGCCACATTGTCTCTCACTACACTCGCGAAGCTGGACTTCGAAGTTTAGAAAGAGAGATCGGAAGTGTTTGCCGCAAAGTGGCTAAAGAAGTTGTTTTAGGAAAAGATCAAAAATATTTGATTGACGAAAAAATGGTCGAGAACTTTTTGGGAGTGCCCAAGTACATCAGAGAAGATGAACTCGGTGAAAGCCGCGTGGGCGTGGCAACAGGTCTTGCCTGGACTCCATTTGGCGGAGAAGTTCTTTATATTGAAACTCTCAAGATGCGCGGCAAAGGCGGACTAGTTATGACCGGGCAGCTTGGTGACGTCATGAAGGAGAGCGCCACGGCAGCCATGTCGTACGCAAAAGCGCACTTCGATGAACTGCAAATTGCCGATGATTGGTTTGAGAAGAACGAAGTGCACGTACACATACCCGCGGGAGCAACACCGAAAGATGGCCCTTCTGCTGGAATCACTCTTGCAACTGCACTGATTAGCTTGATGACGGATACTCCGGTACGTTCAGATGTTGCAATGACGGGTGAGATCACACTAACGGGCAAAGTACTGCCTATCGGTGGGTTAAGAGATAAGGCCTTGGCGGCGCTTCGCTACGGAATCAAAGATATAATTATACCGATCGCGAATCAAAAAGATCTCGCGGACATTCCCCAGACTTTTAGAGACAGGTTAAATTTTATTCCTGTATCGCACTTTGACGAAGTCATTGCTGTGGCACTTGAAAAGAATCCGGTAGCGAAGAAAAAAGTTGCCGGTCACTCGAAGGACCGCAAAGTTACAAAGATCGCCGCCCCCGCCGCTTAAAGGCGGGTGCTAGTATCTTTGGCGGCGGCGCCTCAGACGGCCCACCAGAAAAGGCGTCAAGGCTTTAGTTTTCGTATTTTTTGCCAAAGTAAAGCTTTTGGTACCTGATTCATTTGCAAAGCGTCCATGCAATCATCGAGGCGATCGACTCTTTCGCGAAGTTTATCAATAGCTCTTAGCAAGTCCCTTTCAACGCTTTCCCCATAGGCGGCCTTCGCCTTTTTTATTGCGGCAGATAGTTTTGCCCTAGGTAAATCTAGCATTGCCAAATCAATAACATCTCTACTAAAAACGGAATCGTCGGCCCACCTATCCGAATTAGCCAATAGTTTGCTCGCTGCCATGTCGATGAGTGTCAGCGTGCTCACGCCACATATTCGATTCGCAGGAGAGGGTGGCTCCAGTTCAATTCTGCCTTCATGAATAATTTCGAACTTGATTTCTGCTTGAGCAACCTGAAGCATCGTCCGTACTCCATACTGGTCTGCCCGAATTTCTCTTAAAGGAACTAAACTAAAACCCTCGCGCACAATAGCCGAAATTCCCTTGCTTCCAGTAATCAATTGCCGCAAAAGTCGATAATGATCTAGGTCAGAAATCAAAAAATCTATGTCCACTGACTCGCGGTATTCATTACGAGAAAGCACAATCGCGGTCCCGCCTCCAAAATAGCACTGATGCTGGCGCAAGAGATCCGCATCAAGCGCCTGCAAAATGGCTGCGATTCGAATATGATGGTCACGCTTAAACAAGTAATCGCTTCCTTCCGAAGGCCCTAAGGAGCTTCTTGATAAACGCCTTTTCGCTTGGGTCCATTGCTTTGAAATCTATATGTCGCCAATTGCGTTCATAAACATTGAGAACTTCTTCGAGATTCATTTTGCGAGATGCTTTGGTTTGCCAAGCCAACTTCTTGAGCTGTGGGTAATCCGAGAGGCTGACTTTTTCTTTTAAGTCTTTGGCAGACTTCTGCTCAGTATCGCCGTCCAACTCTAGGTGAAAGCGGAAACCCAAAGACGCTATAATGCTCAGATATGCCCCCATAGAAACGGAATCTTCTCCTTTTTCTATTCTGTAGAGAGTAACTCGAGATATTCCAGCTGACTCGGCAGCCACGGAGGCGCTGATTCCCAGCGCCTTTCGACGCTGCCTAATCCCGTCACCTAGCGACTGGAGCTCAGTTTGAATTCTCCTACTTAACCGAGGTTTTCTTGCTGACATATGTATCTTATTCTATACAAAATGGAGAAAATGTATACTATATGAAACGTTTTTCTTGTAAAGAGGTCCAGTGGGTTTGAGGCACAATAAGGTCTTGGTGTTTTTCAACCAGGAGAAAACCGAATGAAATTTAGGAGGTGTTAGAATGAGACCATTTGTTTATTTTGTGCCTTTGTTTGGTTTTTTGTCGGTTTTGTTTGGTGCTATCGGATCACACGCTCTTAAGAGCCGGATCTCTCCCGAGATGTTTAAGATTTTTGAAACCGCCGTGCTCTTTATGATGTTTCATTCTGGCTCTTTACTATTAGTTTGCTTTTTGATTTTCGTCGCACAAAATAGCCTGGGAATTTCTCGCGAACGTCGATCGAGCACTGAGCTGGTAGGTGTAACTGGGTTGCGCCTATCGGGCCATGCATTTTTAGCAGTGCAGGTTCTCTTCAGTTTCTCTTTGATTGCCTACTCAATCACAGAGGTTAAGTTTCTCACGAAATTTGCCCCTTTTGGCGGCTTGCTTTCTCTGCTCGCTCACGCAAATATTTTCGTATGGACAATCAAACACCGCAAAAGGCTGGCCAGTTAAACAAACCCAAAATTTAAAAATTAAAGGCAGTGCGATGGAAAAATTCGTACTCGCACAAGCTGGCGAAGAGATCGGCCGACAAATCAGCGAGGCGGGTGCATCGGCTAAGCTAGATCTTAAGATCTCTGACTTTAACTGTAAGTTAGATTCCGATCTCGTGGGTGTTTACGCCTGCGACGTAGGAATCAAAATTAATATGGAAGTACGAGATTAGGCGCTGCTCAAAAGTGGTATTTCAGATTTTTTCGGGCCGAAGGTCTTCTTGACCCTTCGAGCCCGACTTTAGAGCAAAAATCAAACTCATTGACACTTAAAATTCTCTAGCCAGAAAAGAGCGAACTTTTAACAAGGCTTTTGGTTTTTTAAACTCTGGGGCCGCCGTTTGCAACAACGTGCGGATCCATTCCGCTGGCTTCGTGTTTTTTCATGTTGTCTTGAAATCTCTTAGCCAATGCAGTAACTGCAGGACCTTCTGGGATTCTGAAAAACTTTTCATCTATCCCTTGGCAACTCTGTGGAACAGAGAATCCAAAAATTGGATGCTTAACCATGTCTGCACTCAAAAGGCTGCCATCTTGAATTGAACGCAAAAGGGCGCGGCTTACAGATATTGGGTAGCGCTGCGATTTGACATAGCCGCCTTCCATCCAACCTGTATTAAGGAGCCACACATTGCACTTATGCGCTTGCACCTTCTCTGCAAGAAGCTTTGCGTAGACTTGCGCTGGCCGTGGCATAAATGGCGCGCCAAAACATTGGCTAAAAACCGCCTGCGGCTCGGTGACGTTCATTTCTGTTCCAGCAACTTTCGCCGTATACCCAGAGACAAAATGATATTGCGTCTGCCAATGATCGAGTTTGGCAACAGCCGGGAGCGCGCCAAAAGCATCTGCAACAAGAAACACGATGTTTTCTGGTTGAGACGCGTAGGTGTGTTGGTTGTAAACATCGTCTAAGTTTTCGAGAGAATAACTTCCACGCGTGTTTTCTGTAATAGATCTGTTGGTAAAATCCACATCTGATCCGTCTTGAGTCAAAACCACGTTCTCTAAAATGGCGCCCGGCTTATGGATAGCACTAAATATGCCCGGCTCTTTTTGTGGATCAAGATCAATCAGTTTGGCGTAGCAACCGCCCTCTAAATTAAACAAGCCACCATCCGTCCATACTATCTCGTCGTCACCAATCATGGAGCGATCACTCGCAGTAGAGAGAGTCGTCTTGCCCGTCCCAGAGAGTCCGAATAAAACCGTGCTGCTACTGCCGTCCGGCTTGCAGTTAGCCGAAGCATGCATCGAAAGTACGTTTTGCTCTGGTAAAAGATAGTTCATCATCGTGAAAGCAGATTTTTTTATTTCACCGGCGTAGGCTGTGCCAACTATCAAAACTTGCGATTTATACGGGTCTAACAAAATAGCAACGTCATAATCGAATGCCATACCGAGTTCAGCCGGAGTTTTATCTGGCACGTGAAAAATTTGAATCGTCGAGAACTCTTTTAAGCCATTTACTTTGAAGGGCTCTGTTCGAAACATATTTTGGCAAAAACCAACATGCCAATCACTCGTTGTTTGAACGGTGAGGCTACAAGGACCAACGGCTCCTTGGAACTGCCGAGCACTAAGTGCGCCCAAGTATTTTTGAGCCAATTCAAAAAATTGGTCGGCTTTGTCTGCATCTATAGGTTGATTGACAACACCCCAATCGATTGCTTTTTCAGTTTCGGCTCTTTTTACGACAAATCGCTCCTTGGTTGATCTTCCAGTGCGAGGGCGGGTGTCAACAACCAGCGCTCCGTACGGAAGTTTGTTCGGTACTCTTGTAGGACGATAGGTCGGTTCAACCATAATTTGATCCATGTGTTCGGCTCCTTATTAATAGAGTTCTCAATATTAACCCCTCAAACAGAGCATGCAGGTTTACCAAATGCCAATGAATTGAGCAAAATTTTACTGGGCTTGGCTCAGCGAGCCTTCAGTTCGCTTTCAAGTACGCGAATAAGCGTTTTAAGGTCTACGATTTCTTCGCGAAGCATAAAAATCTGCTCTTCTTTTTCTTTGAGTATCGTTCCGTAGGCGGCCCTGACCTCTTCGAAAAGCTTTTCCGTAAGATGGTTGCCTGAGATGGCTTTCATTTTGGAAGCCGACGTGTTTTGAGGTTTTGTTTCAACCGCAAACGTCGGTAGTGCACGCCCTGCGTAGCCACCTGCCACTTGCTCAGAAACGGATTCAAACGTTTCCTCGGCAAGGCTGCCGTCGAAGTTCAACATCGCAAGCCCATTAGAAGGTTTAAGCGGTGTGCGGCCCCTTTTTGCTCTCTTCTTCGGTTGATCGCTCTCTTTTTCTGCTGAAAGCTGAATAACATCTTTAAAGGGGATGTCAGGAACAAGATATCGCCCCGAATCAGACTTACACTTTAGGGTGTTCGACCTGATTCGCCTTCTCAGGGTAGAGACACTCACCCCATACTTATTTGAATACTCAACTAAACCTAACCATTCCATGGATACTCACGATTATTCAGAGCAAAACGTTGATTGACAAGGAAAAGCTGCTACATCGGCTATTCTTTACTTTGGATAGCCCTTTGGCTAGCGTGGATACCCACTCGATATTTTTGGCTATCCACTTTAATCTTTGGCTATCCATGTGGATACTCATCCTCGACTTTTGGATAGCCAACTTGCCGTTTTGACCACTCTGACCAGTGGCTCCAGAGGCGTTAGTTGATATTATCGGCGCCATCCAACTATGATGTTATCGTGAAGAAAATCCGCGAAAAGAGACAGATTGCATTGGTGTTAAGTGGCGGCGGAATCAAAGCCGCGGCTTTTCACATTGGGGTCTGCATGGCCCTCCATGAAAAGGGGTTTCGATTTCGTGGCGGCATGCGAACCGAAGGTGAAAGACCCGACCCAGTTGCAAAATTCCCTTTAGAAATCGCAACCTTCGTAGGTTCGTCAGCTGGAGCAATTATTAGTTCTATACTCGCCTCCGGCTACTCGATTAGCGATTTGTTACATGCTTTTGAAATTGAAACCGGAACAAAAAAGGCCATGAGGGGGTTTAATACTCCGTCGGGCCTTCGAAAAATTACTTATTTTGATATTTTTTCGATCAATCGAAATGGTCTTTTTAGGCTGGTGCCCGATTTTATGCGTCGTAAGTCTTTAGTCAGCGGCGGCATAGAGGCTCTCTTAAAATATGGCTTTAAGGTAAATGGGCTTTTCACCACCCGAGGAATTGAGAGATATCTTCGTGAAGCGGTTCTTCCAACGAATGATTTTCATCTGCTCGATTGCGCACTTTATATTGTTGCCACGCAGTTAAATCACAGCCGAAAAGCTATCTTTGGGCCTTATGACGAATACGTTAAAAAAGACGACATCAAACTTGTTAACTGGGCGTCCATTAGTGAGTCTGTCGCTGCGTCGGCAAGTCTCCCGCCCGTGTTTTCTCCTTACGGCATTCGAAACCCTAAAGGTAAAACGATTTATTTTTTTGACGGAGAGATCCGCGACACCCTATCGACCCACGCGGCTACCGACTCTGGAGCCGATCTGGTGATTGCAAGTTATTCGATCCAGCCCTATCACTTTAACTCGGTGATCGGATCACTTCACAGGTTCGGAATACCTATCATTGCCAATCAGGCTCTCTACCAAGTTGTCGAACAAAAAATTAAGAGGCATATCCAGCATCAGGGTGATATTCGAGCTACGATTAATATTGTAGAAGGCTATTGCAGAGAAAACGACATCGCCGATGAGCACCGTACCCGACTGGTAGATGCTTTATCGAAAAGACTCAACTACCGGGCGGCCGTGGACTACATGTATATTCACCCACACCCTCAAGACTACGACTTCTTTTTTGCCGACCACTTTAGCCTCAACGGAAATATCTTAAACAAAATCGTGATGAGCGGATTCAAGTCAGCGCTTCGCACCCTCCGCCGCTACAACTTTTAGTGATTTGGATTTTCACCGCCAAAGAGGCCATCGCAAGCCTTAGCTCCGCCCTCGATGGCATCATCATCACCACCATTAAGGAACTCCAAAACTTTTCCTAGCCTTTCAAGATATATCTTACGATCCTCTGGGGACAACCGTGCAAATTCTTTCGCGATTCTGTCGTCAAAAGTAATTACGTAGTGCTGCTTTTTGGCCTCCCCCCGCACTTCAGGCGAAGGATCGTTTTCTTTTACGCTGGCCAGGAAATCTTCAAACTCAGACAACCTCGACGCAGGCTCGTCCCTGGACCAACCAATACCCTCAATTAACGCCATTTTCGAATCTTGACGAAACTCATGCGGCAGTTGCTCAATCTCCCGCCAGGCCAGTCGAATAAGCTCGATATTATCATAGCTTGGTAAAGAGCGAGTCGCCCACTCTCGAATCTTGGAGTTTCCACTTTTCATTAGCGAAAAGAGAAACTCTACTGTACTCGCCTCGGGTAGCTTAATACTTTCAATATTGACAACGACAGTTAACGCCAGGTCTTCGTTACCCGGAGATTCATTGTATTTTTTCAAAAGCACTAAGTTGGCTTTTCTTCTATAGGTGAGCTGCAACTGTGGATCCAACTTCGCCGCGATTTTATCTATTGCCAAAATATCATGCTGGGTGAATTGCTCAAAATCCTCGTCATCAACCGACCTTTGCTCTACCCTCTCTAGCAGAATCTCGACGGCTTCCTCAATATTGGTATTTGATACCGCATCTACAAGAGATAGCACCCTGAAAAAGTCACCACCAACAACCCTGCGGACAGATTGGAATTTATCCAGTATTGGCGACAAGTCATATCTCTTCGAGTTACGGGCCGTCATGGTTCCCAATGCTCTATCAATTTCTTCGATCGTGGCATTGTCTGTCAAAACAGTTCTTAGTGCTTCGGCAAAAGAATTGGATTTTGGACGCGCACCCAAATGATTCGAAATTAGAAACAAAGAGCTTACTAAAAGAAGGTTTTTAATCATCTGAAATCCTGGGTACCGTCCCAAAGTTTGTTGAAAAACAACCTTGCGAAGGCACCTGTTAATAGTTTGTGTTGTGATGATTATACTGGATTCCCTGCCGGGGGGTGAGAGGAGAGATTTCACGGACTGTCTACAAGTTCGACGCTTTTTTAAGTGCCAGGTCCAATTCGTGGAAGCGACGCTTCCACGAATTGGACCTGGCACCTTACTCGAGGGCTTTGAAGATGGCCTGCTGAATCTGTCCGTAAAACGGACTCGAGAATATCCCCAAGAACAATGTGAGAACGGCACAAACGCCCAGGGCAGATCGACTGAACCAGTCACGACCTGGGGCTACAGGTTCGAGTGATTCATCGGCCATATACATAAGCACGATGGGACGCAAATAGTAGTAAACGCCCACCACAGAGCCAAGTAAACCCCAAACTACCAACCAAACAAGGCCTTCTTCAATGGCTGCAGAAAACAGGAACAGCTTTCCAAAGAAGCCCGCCATTGGAGGGATTCCAGCTAAACTCAATAAACAAATCGTTAAGCCCACTGCGACCCATGGTCTTGAGCGGCCAAGTCCTTTAAAATCTTCGAGTAGAAGCGTTGTGTTTTCATTTTTCTCAAAAAGGCTAAGCACAGCAAATGCGCCGACGTTCATGAGAGTGTAAGTGAGTAAGTAAAACAAAACACCCGAGGCAGCAAAAGTAGCGTTACTACTGAGACCTGCTGCAATCAAGCCCGTCATTATATAGCCAGAATGAGCGATGCTTGAGTAGGCGAGCATCCGCTTAAAGTTGGTTTGCCTAAGTGCCGCGAAATTACCAAGAAAAATAGTTAGAATTGTCAGCCACTGAAGTACGGTGATCAAATCAGGAACACCAACCAGGAATCTTGTAGAGAAAATGCGAACCAAAACCACAAAAACAGCAAGCTTCGAAGCCGTCGCTAAAAATGCCGTAATTGGAGTGGGAGCACCTTGATAGACATCCGGAGTCCAGGCGTGAAACGGAAACAAAGAAACTTTGAACCCGAGGCCCACAATGATACCCACCATTCCCATCAAAAATAGCGGCTGAGATGAAGCAAGACCTGGGGCCGATTCTGCTAACTTTATGAAGTTTGTTGTCTGAGCAATACCATCGACAAACGCGACACCAAAAAGATAAATAGCGGACGCGAAACTTCCAAGTATGAAATATTTAAAGGCGGCTTCTTTAGCCAACCGCTCTTCGTTGCTCATACCGACAAGCACGTAGAGGGCCAGGGACATAAGTTCTATTCCGATAAATACAATGATCAAATCGTTAGCTGCAGCGAGCACCATCATTGCTAAGGCAGAATTAAGAATAAGAAATACCTGTTCAGATGACTGGTGCGACCTCGTCGCTGGGTTTCCAAGCGAGAGCCACATAACTAAAATTCCAGTGAAGAGAACGACAGCACTTGTCCAGCTGGAGATCCCGTCAAAAACAAGTTTGGAAGCAAAACTCAAACCCACTCTATTATCCCATTGATAGAAGATGGTAATAAGAGCAAGCACAGCCACTACCACGCCGACTCCGACGGCAATAAAAGGTGGAACGCTTTGGTTGCGCGATAAAACTCGTACTGTAAGTGGCACCATGCTGCCTAAGAATAAAATTAAGAGCGGCAGAGCAAGCCAAACATCTGACAATCCAATAGTGAACTGATTCATTTGCCCCCTCCGTCTTCGGTACCCATTTCAATATGATAATTGTGCAGATTATTTGAGAGATGCTCTAAGCTAGACTTTGAATAGTCTAAGAAGTGGTTCGGAAAAACACCCATCCAAAATATCAATACTATTAGCGGACTAAGCACCGTCCACTCTCTCAAGTTAATGTCTTTCAGCGGATGCTCTTCATCTTTTACAAGCTCACCCTTAGGGCCAAGAAAGATTCTCTTAAACATCCAAAGCATATAAACTGCACCAAGTATCACGCCCAAGACCGCAACAACTCCGTACACTGGCCTCGAAGTGAAAACCCCTAGTAGAATCAGAAACTCACCAACAAAACCGTTTGTCCCAGGCACTGCTATGCTTGAAAGCGTTACTATAAAAAAAGCAACAGTAAAGTGCGGCATGACAGATGCAAGGCCACCATACCTAGAAATCTCGCGCGAATGTGTTCGTTCGTAAATCATTCCGACTAACAGGAAGAGAGCTCCTGTGCTAATGCCGTGATTGAGCATTTGGTACGTAGCCCCTACAATGCCGTTTACATTTAAGGCAAAAATTCCTGCAACTATATAACCCATATGAGAAACAGATGAGTAAGCAACTAGCTTTTTGACGTCAGGCTGTACCATCGCTGTTAGCGCTCCGTAGATGATTCCAGCAACTCCTAAGAACATGAGGAGCCACGCCCAATATTGCGTAGCCTCAGGAAACAACGGAAGAACGAATCGAAGAAATCCGTAGGTTCCCATTTTTAACATGATGGCTGCCAAAATGACTGAGCCCGGAGTCGGCGCTTCAACGTGCGCATCCGGAAGCCATGTATGAAGCGGAAACAAAGGGACCTTAATCGCAAAAGCCGTCGCGAAAGCAAAAAACATAAGAGTTTGCGGGTTGAGAAGCTCGCCTCCAACGAATGGAATCTTGAGTCGATAAAAATCAATAAGACTTGAGCTCATATGGCCGAGTTGATCCTGGCATAGCAGCATCAAATAAATTATTGATGCTAGCATCAAAACGGAGCCCAACATCGTGTAAAGAAAAAACTTCATTGTAGCGTATAGCTTCCGGGCTCCTCCCCAAATACCAATCAAAAAATACATTGGTACGAGCGAGGCCTCAAAGAACACATAGAATAAGACCGCGTCTAAAGCTAGAAATGTGCCCGTCATGGCCGAAAGTAAAAAGAAAAGCTGTGAGTGGAAGAAGCGAACTCTTGATTCGATCGCACTCCAACTTGCCAGGATAACTATTGGAATAAAAAAACTCGTCAAAATCACAAGCCATAATGAAATGCCATCAACTCCCAAAGAAAGCTTTGTTCCGAAAAATGGAATCCACTCGTAAGACTCTGCAAACTGATAATTGACCGTAGATTTATTGAATTTTAATAATAGGCCCAAAGATATCGCAAAGTGACCTAGCGAAAGCACTAATGAAACTATACGTGTGATCTTGTCGTTAGGTATGAATAAGACAGCTAAACCAGCAAGAATCGGAACTAAGACCAAGGCACTTAACAACATGTACACCTCAACTACCAAAGAATCCAGGAGCTAATGACAACCAAACCAAGCACTATGTACATTGCATACTGCTGAAGAGAGCCAGACTGAAAACTTCTAAATCCATCACCGCTTGAGATGGCCCAATCTGAAACTTTGTAGGTTATCTTATCGATGAACGAGACATCTACCTCTGTCCATAAACCTTTGCCCACTTCCACGGTAGGCTTCACAAATGCTTTGTCGTAGGCTTCGTCAACTCGGTATTTATCATAAACAAGCGAGTGCAATCTCGGAAACTTAGCCACGAAGGTTTTTACAAAGGCCGCGCCCTTAACATAGTTAACGTAGGCAAACCAGGCCGATAGCCCCGCAAGGCTTACAGAGACAAACATCAGCAGATACTCTTGCCAAGCTTTTGCTTCTTGTAGCCCAGGTATGGCAGCAACCATTGGTTCTAACCAATGAGCCAGTATATTGGGAATATGTAAACTATGCCCAATGACGTGAGGAATTCCTATCCATCCTCCGATAACTGAAAGCACACCGAGCACGATGAGCGGAAATGTCATAGACAGCGGCGATTCGTGGGGATGTGTTTCTTTGGGTACGCGGCTAGCGCCCCAGAATGTGAGAGCCATAAGCCGAGTCATATAAAACGCCGTGCAGGCTGCAGCGAGCACGCCCACTACCCACAGAGCCCAATGGCCACGGGGACTATGAAAGCTCATCCACAAAATCTCGTCCTTGCTGAAGAAACCTGAAAAAAGTGGCGTACCGATAATCGCCAACCACCCCATCACGAACGTGGCGTGAGTTATTGGAAGGTATTTTTTAAGCCCTCCCATTTTTCGAATGTCTTGCTCTTCATGCATCGCGTGAATGACACTACCTGATCCTAAGAACATAAGTGCTTTAAAAAAGGCGTGAGTCATAAGGTGAAACATGGCAGCGCCAAAAGCCCCAACTCCGCAAGCTAAAAACATATAACCTAGCTGTGATACCGTCGAGTATGCCAAAATCTTTTTAATGTCCCACTGGGTTGTGCCTATGGTAGCGGCAAAAAGTGCCGTCAGAGCGCCAACGATAGCGATACATGCCATAGCTATGGGCGATAAAATAAATAAGTGGCTAAGTCTCACAATCATGTAAACGCCGGCCGTAACCATCGTCGCAGCGTGGATAAGAGCCGAAACTGGTGTGGGGCCCGCCATAGCATCAGGTAGCCAAACATAAAGTGGGATTTGAGCCGACTTCCCCGTTGCTCCAACGAAGAGAAGCAAGCAAATAGCCGTTATTAGTCCAAAGCCTTTTTCAGGATCTAGCCCAATTGTCGCCTGAGAAATCGTTAAGAAGTCGAGACTTCCGAAGAGCTGGAATAGAAGAAACATTCCCAGAAGTAGCCCTGCATCTCCAATTCGATTTGCTATAAAGGCCTTCATTCCAGCATTCGATTTTTCGACATCTTTGTACCAAAAGCCGATGAGCAAATAAGAGCAGAGACCTACGCCCTCCCAGCCGACAAACATGACGACTAAGTTGCTGCCGAGCACGAGAAGGAGCATGTTAAAGACAAATAAATTCAAATAAGCAAAGTATTTAGCGGGTTTCTCGTCATGACTCATGTAACCGATGCTAAATATATGTATAAGACTTCCGACGCCGGTAATGACAAGAGCCATGATTCCGCTAATTCGATCGAAGAGAAACGAAATGTCTAGTTGAAAACTAGACAAATTTAGCCAAGAGAAAAAGTTCACCAGCAAACCTGCCCCGTCTTCAGCAGGTAATTGAGAAACTTGCATAAACAGAAGAACTGAGCAAACGAAGCTCGAAGCAATAGCCACGGTGGCTACGGTGCCTGCGAGTTTGTAATTGAGCTTGCATTGCAAGATCCCGTTAAACAAAAAACCGACAAGAGGAGATAGAAGTAGAATTCCTAGAAGCGTGGCGGCCATTCTTTATCCCTTTAAGTTTTCAAAAAATCGAATGTTTATTCCTTTAAACTGCCTAAATATAGACACAGCGAGGGCTAACCCTATCGCTGCTTCAGATGCCGCTATTGCCATTACGAAAAACACGTTTATTTGGCCGTCCAAGGTCCCTGAAAAGCGGCTAAACGCTACCATGATAACATTCACTGCATTTAGCATAAGCTCGATCGACATTAGGATAACAAGAGTATTTCTTCGTACTAACACTCCTATCAGGCCTACAACAAAAAGTATGGCACCCAGTGTAAGATATTGAGGTAACCCGACATTCTGAGTCGCAATTGCTAAATTAGCGAGCATGGGTTCCTCCTTTGGCTTTAGCTAGAACAATTGCGCCCACTAAGACGACCAAGAGCAAGACCCCGGTAAGTTCAAAACTGATTAAGTGTTCAGAAAACAATCGAATCGCCAGTTCTTTGGTTTGAGCTGTTCCGTCTTGAAGAGCTTGCCTAGGAGTGGGAGTTCCTTTGAATGTCCATCCAATAACGGATGAAACGACACCTAAGAATAGACCAGCTAAGATCACCTTGAACATAAAACTGATCAGTCCGCCCGAAAAGGCCTTCTTTTCTTCTTTTAAATCGAAAAGCATCAGCACCATCACAAACAAAATAACAACGGCGCCTGCATAAACGATGAGCTGCACGCCGGCCAAAAAGTAGGCCTCCAAATGGAAGAACAAGCCACTTACGCTCAACATTGTGAGTGCTAACGACAGCGCCGAATAAATGGGGTTCGATACTAAAACGACTGAAAGAGCTGACGCCATGGCAAGGCCAGCTAAAAGGTAAAATAGAAGACCAGATACATCGATTAACATGCTAGCCCCTGTTCATAACATACACTGCGATCGCAGTAACAAAGAGGTTCATCAAGCCCCATGGAAGCATCGTCTTCCAGCCCAAATCCATAAGCTTGTCATATCGAAACCTAGGAAGCGTCCAACGAACCCAGATAAAGAACCAGAGAAAGAAAAAGACCTTCATAAGAAAAGAAATCAAAAAGACGAGGGACGTGAGCAGACTCGATACCGTTGGCGAAAATCCATTGTTGAGAAGCGACTGAAACACCGTATCTTGTGTCAAGAAGGGAATGCCGTAACCTCCCAGGAAAAATATGACGAATAAGGCACTCGAAACCAGCATGTGCCCATACTCACCCATAAAAAACAGGAGCATTTTAAATCCACCATACTCGGTATGGAAACCCGCGACCAATTCACCCTCTGCTTCTGGAAGATCAAACGGAAGACGATTCGACTCCGCAAAGGCGGCAGTTAAAAACAATACTGCACCAAGTGGTTGAAAGATGATTCCCCAGTTCGGGAGCCACCCGACCGTTACCTGCTTCCCAAACCAAGCAAATGCAAGTGGGCCCTCTTGAAGCTGAACCATCTCATTGAGACTAAAGGTGCCGTAAAGTATGAGTGCACCAACAATTGATAGACCGAGAGCCAGCTCGTAACTCACCATTTGTGCGCAGGCTCTCAGAGCACCCAGTAAAGAGTATTTATTGCCAGACGCCCAGCCCGCCGTGAGAAGTCCATAAGCGCCCAACGAAGAAACGCCTAATATATAGATAATACCAACATTCATATGAACAGTCTGAATTTCAAAAACGTAGGGTCCCCATGCGCGCCCAAACAACTCGAAGGTGCTAACTTCCACTGGGGTTGAAAGAGGAATGGCAGCAAAGGCCAATGCTGCCGGGACAAGCGCAATCACTGGAGCAGCCTTAAAGAGAAACGGCTTTGCGTTGGCCGGAATAAACTGTTCTTTAAAAATAAACTTAATTGCATCTGCAAGTAACTGAAGCAGGCCCAGCGGCCCAACTCGATTCGGGCCAAGTCGATTCTGGATAAACGCAGATCCTCTTCGTTCTGCCCACACCAGAATGGGAACGAGCTGCACCATCGCAAGAAAGATCACAATAAGTTTTAGCAAGTTGACCGCTATTTCAAACTGATCGGCACCCATCAATCCCACTCCAAGGCTTTTGCCTTCCACTCATAAAAAAGTCCAAAAACTAAAACGAATAGAAAGAAGCCCATTGATAGTAATAGATATAGACCTGCTTCTGGCATTGTTTCGCGGTAAATAAGTGTCCAAGGATACAAAAAGACAATCTCGATATCGAACAATATAAAGGAAATAGCAGTGAGATAAAATTTGACCGGGATTTGTGTGGAATTCGGAGCCTGCCCTGCAACTCCACATTCGTAGGGGTTTTCTTTGGCTTGCGTGGCTCGAACTTTAAAGCCCGTTAGCGTTGTCAGTAAGATCATGCCTGTTCCAAAGGCAATCACAACGACAAATAAGATAAGCACCGGCAAAAGCTGCTGAATCATGCTGCACTCCAAAAAAACACACAACTTATTCTAAGTCGGATGAGAACTTAAATAGTTATACAAAGGGGCTGCACAGATTCCAAGCACTATAAATGCCACATAACCGGCACATTCAAGAAAACTGGGCTGCCATTTTTCTGATAAGGTATCGCTCGCCTCTCGCGCATTGAGTCGAAAAAGATCGTAAAGAGATTTAAATAACGCCATAAATACAAAAGCTAAAACCAACGCCACTAGTAAAGAGGGCGACAAGACGGAAAGCTGAACCGGTTGCCAAAGGGGGGCTTTATACGCTTCAAAGTACCGGCCGACAAGTTGCAGTCCGAGCTCGGTAGCGACAGGAAATAAACCCAAGACTGCAGATCCCAAAAGAATTCTAGGGAAAAGGTGCCAAGATTGAATTTTTTGGCTCAAGCGATCCGGAGAAATATTTAGCGAGAGGCTTGAGCGTTTGAACACAAAAATGATCAAACAGAGAGCTAGCACCCCTTCGATGAGTACAATCGCCCGAAAAACCGCATCCAGTTTAAGTAGCGGTGAGTGAGCTAGAATGTTTATCGTAAGAGTCAGGGTAAACCAGGCAAAAAGCCGTGTATAGATATGCTTAGAACTAAAAATTTCGAGAACTGCCATCATACTCAGCGAGCCGAACACAAACAACCGTACGGCCTCTTGCATACCTTCAAACGGACCCGGCGTAGAATAGTACTCCAAAACACGCGAAATGAGAGAAAACCCTATGAGCGTCAAAAGAGCTCGTATGTAGCCCATGAGGCTCCAGCTATTAACCTCTTCGAAATCTTTCATAATTGGAGAAAATGGGAATCGTGCAATGAGCATAAATGAAACCGCCAACCACAAAAGCGTCGAATACACGAGCATCTCTCCCGGCTGCAACGATGGGGCTGCTCCAAAAACAGATTCCCCCGTCGCAAAGTGATACTGGAGGCTTGCAATCACACACATAAGAGCAACAACGCCAGCCATTAACCCCCAACCGACTATCTTTTTAGGCGCAAGCGGCATTTTTTTTGCCAAGTGAGGAGCTAAGTGGCCGAAGAAGTAGCTCGCTGGGAGTAGCATCGTAAGAATAAGAACATCCTGTGTTTCAATTGCCTGAAGAGTTAAGAGCAACATGATAAGCACGAATGGCAAAAACTGACGACGGTATCCATACCGATCCTTGAGTAGCCCGCTTGAAAGAAAAAGCGCCGTAAAAAGGGCTGCCGCCTTATAGATTGTCATCTCGACCTTCCACCCTTTCAGCTCTGCCCATGTTCTGTAGAGTTCAACTCCTTCTAAAATGATGGATAAGGAAACCGCCGAAAGAAAAATTGTAGGGATTGCATCTTTCAAGCTCCAACGCTGTGGCCAAAGGGTTATCAAAGCTACGCCAGCAATCAACGCTATATAGGTATGACTCACCTAAACCCCCAAAAATCTTATTCCAACAATTAAAAAAGTGCCGATCTGTATGGCCGCCCATCGATATTCTTGCAAAGAAGTCTTTCGCGAATCTGCTGGCTCAGGTTGCCGCGTTTGGAGTTGATACTCCATAATCCAGCTCACCGATGCCAGTAAAAGTGCAAATGCGAGCCACGCGAGCACAGAGTAGACGGATCTATTCGCCAACGAATCGAAAACGCAGAACACAAATATTAACATGGGACCGCCGCCCAAAGAGAAGTGTTGTCCAGGTAAATACAAGTGAGCGTGGCTATCTTCGCTCTTTTGAGCTTTTCGAGAAAAACCCACCGCTGACGAGAATGCTACCAAAGCCAAGAGAAGTGTAATTGATCCATCATCACGGTTCAGTGAAAGACCAATAATCATTAGAGTAAGAAAGGATATTACATACCAACTCCAGTGCTTGAGGTTCGCAAAAATAAAGTAGCCTAGAGCTGCTGCTGCAATTGTTAACCAAACCCATAGTTCAAAACTCTTTACAAAAGAAAAACTTAAGAGCGTTGGCTGGAATGAATACACGAGATAAATTATATAAAGACGCAAACTTGTTTGCTGAATATTCACCTGCCATCTCAGAAAGGATGATTCGCCAACACTACTGTCAGTCCAGTGCGACGCAAAAACCGGAACAAATGAAAGAACTAGAGTAGAGGCTATCTCTATTGCTAAAGCTTGCTCCGCAAGCAGCCAGCCAAATTGCGCCACGCAATAGCCCAACACGCCAATGGCCATTATCACGATAAAATACTTGGCCGGCCTACGCCTCAATGAAAATGAAATTAAAGAAATAACAATAATTTGAAGCAGGCTCATGGATAGGCCCCAGTTTCGCGTGGCTAAGCCAACAGCTCCGTAAAGCAGGGGTAAACCAAGAAACAAAAGCAATGCGCTGCCGCTGTATTTTTGATCAGAAGTCGCAAATAAACCTAAAAGGCTCAGCAATACCCAAACTGAAAAAGTTAGATCGGTAAGGTGAATTCGTCCTGTAAATGCGAAGAACAAAACCCCGAAGAATAGGACTATAGCAATATTTTTAAAGGGATCTAATTTGCGAACCAAACGAAACTCCAGACACAAGCAACGATAACTAGGGTACCTATACCAAACTGAAGAAGTGGATTTGCCACAACTCGGTCCATAACTCCATACTCAGAAAATGCCGAATAGAGTTTCGGAGTTTTAGCAACCTCTTTCTGTATTGGTCGAGGTAAGTACTTTGCTATTGCAATCGAAAAACCAACCGGTCTACTGCCAACTGAATTCCTATCGGTGAAGTAGCCAAGCAGCACACCGACAAAAACTGAATATACCGAGTATCCAAGCTCTGGCCTAAACTCACGAAGCATTTCAAGAATCTCTTCATTATATAGAAAACAAAACCCCGAAAAGAAGAGAAGACCGACCACTTCGATTTGCCAACTCATTTGTTTTCTAAGATCTCCTCGTAAAAAAGCCGAGTAAGAAACCGCCAGATACGCGGCAGCCGTCGCCAGCTGCCAAACTATATTCAGAGAGGCGTCGTAAGAAAATAGGGCCGATACAATTAATGAGATACCAAATGAGGCCCGTGCAACAATCCCTTTTCTCCAAAAAAATAAAAGGGCTGGCAGAATTGAAAGCCACGGACCCCAGAGCGAGGCCGTGTACAAGTAAATCGCGAGAGAAGCACCACGATATCTTCTGGTAAAGCCCAAGAAAAACGCTATGCCTAAAAGGATTTTAGCGTACTGCAAAAGACCCGCCTCGGGAATCATACAGAACACGCTCAGAATCAATACCTCAGAGAGAGCAAATCCGTCCTTCGAATCAAGTTCGACATTCGAAAATGAGAAAAAAGGCCATTCTAGAAACCGAACTAATAAGAGTGTCGACAAGAGTATGGCTATGAGGAGCGATGCTTCCGGGTTGTTTAGAGACATAATTGCTCTGGCCAACACAGCAATGCCCAAGACAATAGGAAGCCCTAGTTTTTCAGACCAAACGTTTCCATCACCCGATTCGACGAGTGCTCTTAGGGTGTAAAAACTGGCGGCTGCAAATAATGCTACGCCCAGGGCGCCGGGCAGAAGTGTCGAAAAACCCACCAAAAAAAAAGTGATTGTTCTGCCTACATCAGCGCGAGTAAAGCCTTCATATAAGCAGTTGAGTGCTAGTGAAAGCATCAAAAGCCTTACTGACGTTGTCTCAGTAAACGTTGAACCTACCGCTAACAAAACTGCCGCGAGTACGTGAAATGCTACTTTCATTTCAAACCTTCAGGGTGTTCTTCATAATCGCTATTTTCCAGCTGTCTACCTCTCCAGCTAGATTGAATGACGACAAAGCAGACGCCTAAAATTAAGACCGGCACACTGAGCGCCGCAATCGTCATTTGGCCGTTTTGTGAAAACCTCAAAGCCATAATGGCTATAACCGTGAAGAAATTAAATAGAAACAGGGTTTTAAACATTTGAGAGGGAACGAAGTAAATAAGACCTGAAATCAAAATAAGCGAACCTATATATACCCAAGCCTCTATCATGTTCGGACTCCATCTTTTAACCCGGCAACAAGCCCTGAAAGTCCGATAAGTGTGCAAAGGGCCAATAGACGCTCCTTCTTTTCAATGAGAAGTCCTCCAACGTCCGACCAGTTCACATTCCATTCTGATGAAATTTGTTCGATCTTAAGTAAATGCATAAGTATTGCAAAACTAACAGCGATGACCCCGTATACAACCAACATTGTCGTGTGCTGGTTTGTTCTCATCGCTTTCAAATCTCTTTTGTGCTGAGGAACGACGGCCAACACACAAAAAATGGCCGCCAAGGAAAGTACTATTGCGAACTCATATTGACCCGCCCTAACAAGGGTGAGTAACGCCAAAGAAAATATTAAAAGATTCAGGGTCGCCCAGATCACATTGCGCTCCTTACTATGGAGAGTGCGCAAAAAAGCAAAATGAGTGTTGGATTTAGTAGTCTTAAAAAAGATCGCAGTGTTGAATCCAGAGATTTAGAATGAGAATACTTCTCTAGTAGAGAAATAATGGATCTGACGAAAGCGGTAGCCAGAAGCGGCAATGCCCACGACATTAGACCCTCTCCCATAATACTCGTCGGAAATAAGGCCATCGTTACAGTCAGTAAAACGATTAATATAATGAGTTCTTTTTCGAAATTCTCAATAGAGTTCTCGAGCGGCCCATCAATATAATACAATCCATTTAAATAAACGAGGGAACTTGCCACTCCCAACCCTGTTAATAACGGGGCAATCAAGAAATACGAAACAACAATAGAAAGTTGATTCGCGCTTGCACCCTCTAAAAAGGCTAACTGTTTAAAACAAATAACTGTGAAGACAGAAAGAGACAAGAGGAGAAGTAACTGTAATTTAATTTCTCGAAACTGGCCATCTCCTCGGCGAAGCGAATCAACCCAGTCAACAAGACCGTGGAGCCCCAAGCAAATAATAATTAGATATCGCCAATACATCTCATCTATGTTGACGGGAAATACTGCAAAAACTGCTACTGAAGATAAGAGAAGTCCCGTCGTCAAAATTCGAAAGGGATTGGCTGAGTAGCTAAGACAAAGCTGCAACAAAGACCAAATAGTTTCTTTAAACAAAAAGACTAACTTTTGAGGATTGGCCTTTAAACCTTTTGAGAAAAATAGTCCTGGCAAGAAGTAAAATTGCATAAAGCGTATTACCAGGAAGTACACAGCAACGAAGCCGAGCAACTTCAATACGACTATGAGAGCCTCTTGCAAATTCATTTTGATATCCTAGGCTCGAACCATTTTAGACACAAGAAGGTCACCCCGGCGAAAAATAAGATCGTGCCCACAACTTTTATGCTGGACTCACTTATCGAAATAGAGGGCAGCAAAATCACCAAGACCAAAAAGCTTGGGAAAGCAGTAACATATTTGTAAACTTCGCCTACTACTGGAGGTTTTACTATCTGCCACCGATTTTTGTTAAGATCTGGCGTTGAGATGAATATTCTTTTTGCAAAAATCGACATGACAATTGCAAAACAAAAGAAGGTGGTGACAAAAATTAAAGAAACTAATAAAAATTGCGACACAAGACGACCCTATATCAAGCCATTATACCAACTCCACTTGGTTCGTGCGGGAGGAGCGTGGAAGAAGCTGTATAGGCGATACTGCGACGACAAAGCAACAAGACGCACGGACGAAATGGGATTCTTATAATTAACTCAAATGGGCAATCCCCGGTCAAGTTGCCTGATGATTTCTATGTTTGGGAAATTAAGTGAGATATTCGGATTTTTATGCACTTTTGAATCGCGCTTGTTTAAATAGCCGATTTGTACATGTTACCGGCACCGCCTCTGAGTTAGCGGCCTCGAAGTGGTTGACCGACTTGAGTTGCCAAATTCAAGGTGGGCCCATTGTCGTCGTAGCGGCGGATACCTCTTCGCTCGATCGCTTTGATGAAGGGCTGTCGTTTTGGGGCGGAAGTATTTCAAGTTGTCGACTTGAAGAGATGGATGTCGGCCCATACTCAGGGTTAGCACCGCACCGTCAAAGAATTGGAGAAAGATGCCGCTGGTTGTTTTCAGCCTTGAATCTGCAGCAAAACAAGGTTCTGAGTGCTACGTTACCCGGTCTTGCTCAACGAACGAGCCCTGTCGACTATTTTCTCGGTCACTGCCATGAACTTCGCATCGGGACTGATTTACCCGAGGGGTTTGTGTCACTGCTTATTAAAATGGGCTACTACGCAAGCCCAAAGGTTGAAGATGTCGGCCAATATTCCATTCGCGGAGGTATAATTGACCTTTTCAGCCCGGCCTATCTGTCCCCTGTACGAATTGAGCTATTTGGAGATCAGATTGAATCTGCACGGCTTTTTGATCCTTTAAGTCAAAGATCGCTCCAAAGCGTAGAAAAACTTTGGATTATCCCTTCAAGAGAGGTTTCACTCGAACCGGAATATCGAATGGCGGCGGCACGCAGCATTAAAGATCGATTCCCCGATGGCTCTGCCGTTCAGGAGATACAAAATCAACTGAGCCTGGGCGCTAATTTTGACTGTGTCGACTTTTTGGTTTCTGATTTTTTTGATCAAGATACGAGCGCGGTAGATTATATTCCCACTGGGGCAACAATATTGTGGCTCGATTCTATTGAATGTAACCAAAGCTTCGAATCGTTTTTGGTTTCAGAAGCGAGGGCTTTTGAAAAGTCTGCGGGCGAGATTTTTTCACCTCCTCCTGATCGCTTTTATGAAAAGAGTATCCGAACGATTTTGGATAGCCAGTTTCGGCGCATAGAGCTTAACAGAATTCGATTGGAAGAAGGTGACGAATCAGAATCGCACCTTTTAACGTATAGAACTCAGCCCTTTCGCACGCTAAATGCCGATCATCTACCTTTAACTAATCCTGACCTTCAGAAGAGAGTACGAGCGAAACTTCAAGAGTTTTTAGAGAATCAAATTGGGGTCGTTGTTACCTGTGGGTCCGAGCTCCAGTTGCAGCGAATGAGTCACTTCATGGAAGTTTTATCTCTTCCTCTAGAAATCGTGAAGGGGCCAATCGAAGACTTGTCGCATAACACGATACATTTGGCTTCGGCCGAAATCTCTGTTTCTGAAGTCGACTTAGAGAGTCGAACCGCCTTTTTAAGAGATCAGGATTTTCTTGGGGACCGAGCTGCCAGGCGGTTGGGTGCCGGCCAATCGAAAACCACTTCAGCCCAGAAAGCCCTGGAGACTTTTTCGCATTTAGACCTTGAATCAGGTCAGGTGGTAGTTCACAAGGATCACGGAATTTGCATTTTCGACGGCTTAAAGACGATCGAGGTACAAGGTATACCTGCCGAGTTTTTGGTGCTTCGCTTTAAAGACCAAGACAAGCTCTATTTGCCAACATATCGAGTGGGATTGATTCAGAAGTTTGAAGGCTCCCCTGCACTAGACAAGCTTGGTGGCACGGCTTGGTTGAGAACCAAGATTAAGGTAAAGAATCATCTCAGAGATATTGCCTCTGAACTTCTTAAACTCTACGCAATTCGCTCACAGGCTGAACGCGAAGCTTACCCTCCCGTCGATGAAGACTACTTGGCGTTTGAAAGCGCGTTCCCTTACGAGGAAACTCAAGATCAGCTGCGTGCTATTGACGAAATCAACTCAGATCTTGAACTCGTGCGCCCAATGGACAGACTCGTTTGCGGAGACGTTGGTTTTGGAAAGACTGAAGTTGCCATGAGAGCGGCTTTTCGTTGTGCAAAAGAAGGTCGGCAGGTTGCGGTGCTTGTTCCAACAACCGTTCTCTGTTTTCAACACCTAGAATCCTTCAGAAAAAGATTTCACGGGTGGCCTTTGCGCATTGAATCGCTTAGTCGCTTCACGAGCCCTGCAGATTCAAAGAAGACTCTCCACGACTTGTCTGAAGGAAAAGTCGATATCGTAATTGGTACTCACCGACTGCTCAGCCAAGATATTAAGTTCCAACGGCTCGGACTCATTGTCGTTGATGAAGAACAAAGATTTGGCGTCAGCCACAAGGAGAAGCTTCGTAATTTGCGTAAGACCGTCGATACACTCAGTATGTCGGCCACACCGATCCCGAGAACTCTCAACCTAAGCCTTTCGGGAATTCGAGATCTGAGTTTGATTGGAACTCCTCCAAAAGGTCGCTTACCTACAAGAACGTTTATTTCTAAGTATGATGAAGAAACGATTAGAAAAGCAATTCTCGGCGAAATGGAGCGCGGCGGGCAAATTTTTTATATTCACAATCGTGTTCAATCTATTTACTCGGTTGCAGACGAATTGAGAACACTTGTGCCAGAAGCGAGGGTTATCATTGGGCATGGGCAGTTGCCCGAGAGAGAGCTCGAAAGGGTTATGGTCGACTTTTATTCTCACAAGTCTGATGTTTTACTTTCTACAACGATAATTGAAAGTGGATTAGATATTCCGCGCGCAAATACGATGATCGTTGATCAGGCTCAGAACTACGGCCTTTCTCAGCTGTATCAGCTTCGCGGGCGCATAGGCCGAGGTAAAGATCGCGGGTATTGTTATCTAATAATTCCTCATGGCCGAGTTCTTGATTCCGCAGCTCAAGAGCGCCTGCGCGTACTTCAGCAAAATTCCGAACTCGGCAGTGGTTTTATAATTGCTCAGCATGATTTAGAGATGAGAGGCTCTGGCAATCTGCTTGGTGAGGAACAAAGTGGTTTTGCCAATTCAGTCGGATACGAACTCTACATGGAACTGCTTCAAGAGGCGATAGCAGAGCTTAAAGGCGAAGAGATATCAGAGAAAACAATAGATACAGAGATCAACTTACGAATCCCTGCATTGATTCCTGATTCCTACATTCCTGACATCAAAACACGGCTCTACTACTATAGAAAACTTACCTTTGTAGAAGATGAACGTGATATTGATACGCTAGAAGACGAGCTACGAGACCAGTTCGGTGCACTTCCAGAATCGACAATTAATCTACTAGGAGTCATGTTAATTCGGCGAGAGTGTCAGCGCTTGGGCGTTTTAGATTTGTCCGCGGGCCCAAAAAATCTTTCACTGCTGTTCTCTCCGAAAACAAAGATTCGTACGGAGAGATTAATCTTCTTGGCCGGACACCCGAACAAAAAGTATGCAATCACTCCAGACAATCGACTGATCGTGCGTCTAGGGGATATCACTTGGCCAAAAGTTCTCGACGAAATCCGCACCCTTAAAAACTCACTCCTCTAACGACGACGCGGAACGATGCTTCTTTGAAGCAGGTTAGAATTCAAACTTGAGTCCGGCGCCTATCTCTGGCCCCGTCGACAAATCCACGTTGGGATCACCTGGGTCCATGTATGACCTGGCTTCTAAAAAGATGTAGGTATTCTCAATGCCCATTTTGTACGACTCTAAATCAGCATCTTTGTCTAGTCGATCGAGTTGAAAGAGAAATCCTACTCGATAATACGTGTAAGGAACTGTCTGACCGGTAAAACTGTTAGACTCAAATTTTTCGTCATAAAAAAGGATTGTGGCACCACCGCCCGCATAAGGAACAATATAGGGTTCAGAAAAAAGCATATCTAAATAGTATGTTACGTCGATTTGCGGAGCCATCACGCTAAGAGTTGTTCCGATGTCGGCTTGCTTACGATAATAACCAAATGAGGTGTTGAGCCCGACGGCGCCGAAGCTTCCTTGAAGACGCGCGCCGACCTCTAGGTTGTACATGGGAGTGACTTCCGAACCGTAGTAGTCTGAGAAACTTTCATTCAAAGAGAAATTGGGAGTGTAAAGATCGGGCGTGAAGAAGTTCATGCCCAAGCCTATGGTCCAGCCTATTGTGCTTCTTCTTTCAAGATAGGGGACGCCCCATACGGTTTCAGGCTTACAAACAAGCTTTTCAGAGGTCGAAGCACCCGTGGTTTGCTCGCGCTCATCAATCGTAGTGAAAGACTCTGCGCGATCATCGATTATTTCACTGATACTAGCTGGACCCTCAGCGGGCACTTCAATGGTTGCCTCTTGGAGAGATTCTTCGGGCAACTCTTGAGTCAGTTCACTCTCTACTGGATCTTCAGTGAAATCATCCGAACCAAAGGCCGGCTCATCCGACTCTAGGCTAAAGACTTCTTCGTCGCTGGAATCTTGAGCGGCAAGCTGATGAGAGGAAACGCTAAAAATTGCGATGAGAGCAAGTCCGGAGAGCCTTAGTTTTCGTTCACGAAGTTTCGAAGAGGAATGAGTCAAAAGCCCCCCATATCTCTTCAAGTATAGGCCCAGTCGCTCCGAAAAAGGAAAGTGAGAATGAAAATTCCAAGCCCAACTAACAAATTCTCATCTTTAGTAAGGCTAGTGCAGCTCGCCGTGCGGGCTCGCTTATTTGCCATAGCTCCGTTTGCCACCACGTCGCTTTCTTTCACGCAGATTACCATCTCCCGGTCTAAAGTAACGCTGACAAACGCAGCTTCGCTTAAGGTAACACCGACTACTGGAACTAAAGTGCTTGGAGTCTGGCTTTTGTCGTTTATGTTTTCGTTCAACAGCTGGGCCTCAGCCCTTGAGTGCCAGCTTATCTCTGATCCAAATATTTGCTCGTCGCTGAAGGAGGAGTTTTCCACAACAGAACCCGAAACGCGTGTGGGCAATGTGTTTATGATTGGCGTGAGCCAAAAGGCCTTCAATTTAGAAACTAAAAAGCTTATCGAAGAGATTCGTCCTGGGCAGATAATTTTCTTTGGCCGAAACATTTCTTCGCCAGAGAGAGCGTTTATCTACACGCGCAAGATTCAAGAAGTCTTCAGATCACGCGGCTGGCCACGACCCATCTTTGCCATAGATCAAGAGGGTGGTAGCGTTGTTCGCCTCAGGATGAAACCGCATTTGCCCTCTGCTGCTCAGATGGCCTCAACACTTTCAACAAAAGAGATCGCAGAACTTGCTGAACAAGTTGGCCTCTACATGAGAAACTACGGGTTTCAAATTAACCTTGCTCCGGTTTTAGATATTGGTACTCCCGATAAATCGGGCTTTTTAAAAACACGCGCATTTGGCGTTGATCCTGAAGTTGTCTCGGAAGTTGGCATTTCGTGGACTGCAGGTATGTGGAGCTCCGGTGTTTTTTCTTACGCTAAGCACTTTCCGGGACATGGCTCCGTTGAGGGCGACTCTCATAGGAAAGAGTTGGTTTCGAACCGTAGCAAAGACGATCTTCAAATCAAAGATTTATCGCCCTTCAAATCGATTTTTAGAAGTACGATTCCTTCTGGTGTTATGGTGGCTCACATTGCCTATCCAAGCATTGATGAGTCGGGTTTAGCCGCGGGATATTCAAAAAATATTCTGCAGAACCTGCTTCGTCAGGATCTGGGTTTTAAGGGGATAGTTATTACCGACGACTTGCTAATGGGCGGCGCAAGTAAATACAAAACAATCGAAGAGCGCGTTGAGAATAGTTTGCTTGCCGGAGTTAGTGTGGCAATGGTGGCATGGAGCCCGAAAGAGCAGCTAAGAGCTTTCAAGCATGTGCTCAAACTTTACAACAGTAATAACAAGCCCGCGTGGAAGACGCTGGTTGATACCGAAGCCTTTCGGCTTTACCAACTGAAGTTTTTACTTCAGAGAAACCTCATCGGCACAAAAAAGTTTGACTTCAAAACCTATAAAGAACTCGTTTATAAAACGGCGACTCAAAGGCAGGTTGCTGGTAGAGAAAAAAATGGCCCTGTGGACTTGAGCGATTAGCGAATGGCGCTTTTGGTTTGAATGAAATACTTCTTGCCTACAGCGGGAGCTACAAACATGAGCAAGGTTTTAAAAGAAGATACTGCACTTGAGTCACGGATGCGTCTGCTCGTAAGTAGAGTACAAGCCCTAAAAATAAAGCTCGAACTAGCTGTTTCGTCTTCGGCGTCTTTACCCCCTCATGAGCGATTGAATTTACTTCGTTTTATTAGCAATGAATTTGAGAAATTGCCTGCCGAGCTCGACGCCTTTCCCTCTCGGCAGTTAGTAAACCCTGGATCTAAGTTTTCGTGGGAAAACACCAAGCAGTCTTTCTCAGTAATGCGAGTTCGATATATCAAATGGAGCCGAGCCGCATGACGGAACTTATCTGGCTTAGTTAAGAAAAGGGTTTACTGGCACTTGACCTAGGTTAGTTGGAAGATAGGTTAAATAGAAGGCTAGGCGAGTGTGTTCGCCCTCAAGGTATTGCGCGAGCTTGCGGAATTCGCCGTGCCCACCGCGAGGTCTCTTTTTCATCCAATCGCGCAAATACTTGCGAACATCCGAATACGTGTAAATGTTCATTGGATAACCCCCGCTGTATCAAGGAACTCTTGTGAGAGTAACGCAATCTAAAGGCAAGGGGATTGGAAGTTTCTTGCCACCATATCGTGCGGTCATTTTTTCTATGGGGCTTCCTAAGAATTCGGCGGCGAGTGGGCCTGATCGGGCTACCAAATGACGGTTCGATAGGCCTTCTGTGTTCGACTTAACTTCCTTGGACGCTGGCGCCGTAAACTCAGACGTAGTTTCAGCCTTAAACTCATCACCTTTAAACTCAGTAGTCACGTGGTAACAGCGATTCGGAAAGGCAATGTCAAACTCGGCAATCTCATCGGCTTTACCAGCATCTGCCAGAAAAAAGCTTTGAACCAGATCAAAACATTTTGAGCGAACTTTTGATTTGAATTCGTCTCCGGTTTGAGTTTTTTCAAACAAAGTTTTCCCTCTCATAGAGATTCGCCAACTTTCAGTCACTTCCGAAACCTCAAATTCTTCGCCATTTTTATTGCACTTACTCTTATAACCGTAATCAACTTGAGCTTTGAGAAGTGCTTTTAATCCTGTGTTCTTTGAAGCAAGTTTAAACTGAATTTGACCCTCAGCCACACTCTCGGCTGTTTCGGCCCAGTTGATCTTCAAATCAAAATCAAACCCCGCTTCACTGCCCACAAAAACTGCCCTTTTCAAAGCTCCTCCAGAAAACTTCCTACTGCCAATATACTAGATCATATATCCTAAGTCAGTAGCTTGAGATGCCGTCACTCCTGCTATCTCCGTTGTCATAGAATCTGCATCCATAGCTTGCTCTAGCCCGAGTCCAAACATAAGATCCCTGCCTGCACGTTTCATAAAAAATCACACATGTCGATATTTCGCTAGGGTAGCCACTCTCTGTATAGAGAGGTTTGTTATTGTAAAGATATTGCCTATACATTTCGGTACACTGTATATCCCTGCCCCCCAAACTTATCTTGTCCGGATAGTCGAAATCGCCCTCTCTTCCGTCTCTCGCACCGACTTCTGTTGTCCCAAAAAGAGACAGTACAGTTAAGCAAACTTTCAAAAAACCTTTCACATTTCTCCCCCAGCAGTCCCTTCTACAAAGTCGATGCCAGGCCAAAAGGCCGCAGTTATGTTTTCGCGGAATTCTTTTTACAGCTGTAAAGAGATCGATATACACCGGGCCTCTTGGCTCCTCTATTATTACCAAGCGGGTCCAGCTCTGTTTGACGTTAAGGTTAATAATAAAGGTGATCGTTTTGAGTGTTCGATCTCACAAAGCCGAGTGGCTGTGCGTATGCCTGGGGGCTTTATGAGCATAGACAATAGTTCCTCAAGGTCTGTTAAGAGTAAAACCTTCGCGCCCGAGTTGTGTTTAGATCCTAAGTTTTTGCAAAAAGCCAATGTGCTCCCTGTTCAGCAACAACGCCCTTTGAAGAAACCAATGCTGAGTTGTCAAAAGACTTTATAGATTCCCATGAGGTCTCGGAAAGCGCATTCCACAATCCCACGTCGAGAAAATACATCTTGTACAAGCTGGGTTCCGTTTGAGATGAAAGCGGCAATCTAGCAGCATTCGTAAGGTAGCAAAAGATACGATTGGCTCAAATAGCCCCCATTTTCAACCGACTTTTGGCTTAAAATGGGGGTTATTTGAGCCAATCTCATTACCTACTTGAGCTAAAGCGATACTATGAGCGGCTCCACTCTCAGCATTTATACTAGGTGTGCCGTATTCACTTTCGGCAGTGAATTTCCCTAATGGTTGGATAGTGCTGCTTTATTTGAAGATCGCGCTTCAGAGTTGGAGGCGGTTTTGGGCACGGCGGATCTTGCGTTGGTATTTTTCGCGATCAAAGTCAGAGAGCGCTTCTTTGCCTGAAAGTTTCTCAAGCGAAACTTTCAGAGTCTGTTCGGCACGAGCACGATCAATTGTTTCTTTTGTTTCAACAGTCTCAGTAAGTAGGTTCACTTGATTACCAACAACTTCACAGTATCCCCAGCTGACAACTGCCTTTTCAATTTTTTGACTTCCGGCAGCTTGATACTTGAGCACGCCAGTATCCAACGTAGTGATTAGAGGAGCATGGCCTGGTAGAACATTTAGCTCACCGGCCGCGCCAGGTATCCAAACTTGATCCACAACAAGATCAGACACCAAACGTTTTTCTGGAGTCACAACAGTGAGAATCAGATTTGTTGCCTTTGCCACTTTCTCTCCTTACTTATCAAAGCACGTTTTTGTTCTTTGATTTCATCGGCCTCTTTCGTGAGCATGTGAGGCCTTTGCTCGCCAAACGCAAACTTTTTTTCACTACGCCTCCCTAACTCGGTGGAAGGCTAAATCTTTCTCTAACCTTCGAACATCTTTCGTTGACGCTAAAGGCGTCCGCGCGCAAGACCGCTAGGCGTTTAGTTTCTTGGCTTTTTCGACAGCTTCTTCGATAGTACCGACCATGTAAAATGCGCCTTCTGGCAAACTGTCGTGCTTTCCGTCGAGAATCTCTCTAAAGCCCCGCACAGTATCTTTAATGTCTACATACTTGCCCGGAGAGCCGGTAAAAACTTCTGCAACAAAGAATGGTTGGCTCATGAAGCGCTGAACTTTACGAGCGCGTGCCACAGTGATTTTGTCTTCTTCGCTCAGTTCATCCATACCCAAGATTGCAATGATGTCTTGGAGTTCTTTATATTTTTGAAGGAGCTGCTGAACGTCTCGAGCTGTTCGGTAATGTTCTTCACCCACAATTTCGGGATCCAAAATACGAGAGGTTGAAGCCAATGGATCCACCGCGGGATATATACCCAAAGAAGCAATCTGACGACTTAAATTTGTTGTAGCATCCAAGTGCGTGAATGTAGTTGCAGGAGCGGGATCTGTGTAGTCATCCGCAGGCACGTAAACGGCCTGCACCGAAGTGATTGATCCATTTTTAGTAGAAGTGATCCGCTCTTGAAGTGTGCCCATCTCTGTGCCGAGAGTTGGCTGGTAACCCACCGCTGAAGGAATGCGCCCAAGGAGCGCAGAAACTTCTGCTCCCGCTTGAGTGAATCGAAAAATGTTATCAATAAAAAGAAGAACGTCCTGATTTTTCACATCACGAAAGTACTCGGCAATAGTCAACCCTGTCAGAGCCACTCGCGCGCGAGCTCCTGGTGGTTCGTTCATCTGACCAAAGCAAAGAGCAGTCTTAGAGATAACTCCAGACTCTTTCATCTCGGCCCAAAGGTCGTTACCTTCACGAGTTCTCTCGCCCACTCCAGCGAACACAGAGTAGCCACCGTGCTCAGTTGCAATGTTACGAATAAGTTCTTGAATCAATACCGTTTTACCCACACCGGCGCCGCCAAACAGACCGATCTTTCCGCCCTTGGCATATGGAGCTAGCAAGTCGACAACTTTGATACCCGTCATGAGCATTTCGGCTTCTGTGCTTTGATCATCAAACTTCGGAGCCTCACGGTGAATGGGCCAATGCTCTTTTGCATTCACGGGGCCTTGTTCATCAACAGGGTCACCCGTAACATTGATGATTCGGCCAAGAACTTCATCGCCAACAGGCGTTTTGATAAAGCTCCCTGTGTCTTTAACTGGCATTCCTCTTACAAGACCATCTGTAGTATCCATCGCTATCGCGCGGATGGTGTTGTTACCTAAGTGTTGTGCCACTTCTAAAACTAGGTTCCACTCAGATGCGTTGATTGCGGGGTTTGATACTTTTAGTGCATTATAGATAGAAGGAAGTTGTGCTGACGGAAACTCAATGTCTACAACTGCTCCAAGTACCTGTTTAATTCGGCCTAATTCCATGAATATCTCCTTATTTACCCGTTAAGCGCTTCGGCACCACTGGTGATTTCTATCAGTTCGGTCGTAATCGCAGCCTGTCTCACTTTATTGTAGGTGAGTGTGAGACTTCGTATTCTCTCAGCAGCATTCTTGGTTGCGTTTTCCATAGCTGTCATACGAGCGCCATGCTCAGATGCTAAGCTTTCTTGAAGCACTCGAAAAATTTGGATGGCAAAGTGTTTTTTAACAAGCTCGTCAAGAATACCTTCAACTGAAGGTTCAAAAATAAAGTCTTTTGAAAACCCATATTCTGTAAACTCTTTTTCGGCCTCAGTTCCAATTTCTATAGGGAGCAATCTTTCATCGATCACAATTTGGTTAAGTGCAGATTTGAATTCGTTATAGACCAATCGAATCTCATCGTACTCACCATCTAGAAAATGGTGCCAAAGTGTTTCTGATATCTCACTGGCAACGGGATACTTGATTTCATTACCGAGTTGAGTGACCGAGTGTACAGGGGCTATGCCAAATCTTCGAAAGAACTCTTGGCCTTTTCGCCCAATAAAAAAGAAATCTATCTTTTCTTTTTTATCTCGATTCGCCGCCAAATAGTTCCTTGCATATTTATTGATCCCCGAATTAAAGCCACCACAAAGTCCACGATCACTCGTGAGTACAACGAGCAGCACTTTCTTAGCGCTAGCTTCGTTAACCGTACTTAAAAGAAGCGGATGTTGGATCCGATCTACCAAAGCCATTCGGCGAATAATCTGATAAATTTTGTTCGCGTACGGACGAGCATTAATAATTGCTAGCTGAGCGCGACGAAGCTTTGCTGCAGCAACCATCTTCATGGCTTTAGTTGTTTGCTGCGTCTTCGACGTGCTAGATATTTTTGCTCGTATATCCTTAGTATTTGGCATTGGTTCTTACGCCTTACTTGCTACTTTGAAGCTCGCGGTGAATTCTTGAATTACCTCTTTCAAAGTTCCTTTTGCGTCGTCCGCGATAGCTTTTGTTTCTTTGATTTTATTAAAAAGAGCCGAATACTTTTGCTTGATGAATGTTAAAAGCTCAGCTTCGTATCGCTTTACATCGGCGACGGGAACCTGATCCAGATAGCCGTTAACACCTGCAAAGATAGTAATAACCTGTTCTTCAACTTCATAGGGCGTATATTGAGGCTGTTTAAGAATTTCAACAAGTCTCATACCACGATCTAGTTGCGCTTTTGTTGCTTTGTCCAAATCAGATCCAAAGGCGGCAAATGCTTCAAGATCTCTAAACTGCGCAAGGTCAAGCTTCAATGTACCCGCAACTTGTTTCATTGCTTTTACTTGCGCTGCGCCACCCACACGAGAGACCGAGATACCAACGTTCACAGCAGGGCGAACACCTTTGTAAAACAAATCTGATTCCAGAAAGATCTGCCCATCTGTGATCGAAATAACGTTGGTAGGAATATAAGCAGAAACGTCGTTTGCCTGTGTTTCGATGATAGGAAGCGCTGTTAGCGATCCGCCGCCCATAGCCGGACTCAACTTGGCTGCGCGCTCAAGAAGTCTTGAGTGGAGATAAAACACGTCTCCCGGATAAGCCTCACGGCCTGGAGGTCTTCTGAGCAAAAGCGATAGCTGACGATAAGCTTGGGCTTGCTTTGTTAAATCGTCATAAACGATCAAAGCGTGCTGCCCGTTGTCTCTAAAGTGTTCGGCCATCGTGCAACCAGAGTACGGAGCTAAGAACTGAAGGGGAGCCGGGTGCGAAGCCGAAGCCACAATAACCGTCGTGTAATCAAGAGCACCAGCGTCTTTCAGTTTTTCAACAACTTGTGCAACCGTTGATTGCTTTTGACCAATAGCTACATAAAAGCATTTAACGTCTTTGCCTTTTTGATTGATGATTGTATCAAGGGCCACCGCCGTCTTACCAGTTTGACGGTCACCAATAATTAGCTCCCGCTGGCCACGGCCGATGGGAATCATAGAATCAATGGCTTTAATTCCGGTTTGAAGGGGTTCTGTTACAGGAGCTCGGGCCACAATTCCAGGGGCCTTAAGTTCCACCCGGCGAGAGGTTTTAGCATTGAGCGGACCTTTGCCATCGATCGGATTGCCCAAGCAATCGACTACACGACCAAGTAACTCTGGACCAACTGGCACTTCCACAATCTTTTGTGTTCGCTTGACAGTGTCGCCCTCTTTGATTTGAGAATCATTACCGAAAATCACCACACCAACGTTTGTCTCTTCAAGATTCAGAGCCATACCGTATATGTCGCCAGGAAAGAGAACCATCTCACCTGCGACCACGTTGTCGAGGCCATACACTCTGGCAACCCCGTCACCCACGGAAACTACTGTGCCAGTTTCTGTGACATCCATTTTTTTAGCGTAGTTCTTGATCTGATCCTTCAGAATTCTTGTGATCTCGTCTGCACGAATTTCCATTTAGTGGATGCTCCTCTTTAAAGTCTCTTTTAATGTTCTCAACTGATTGTCTAAAGTGTCGTCAAAAGTGTAACTGCCAACTGTCGCTCTCAAGCCACCTATCAATGACTTATCCACCTGATACTCGAGAATAACTTTTTTGCCAGTAACTGTAGAAATCTTGGCCTCAACGGCTTTACGGTCCTCTGCTGAAACTTCTTGCGAAGAAACGGCTCTGCCGCGAACCACTCCATTTGCCGCATCCATCTGCTCTTGAAAAGCCCCTACCATTTCTGCGAACAAATCCATTCGATTTCTCTCAACCAACAAGAGCACCACATTTGCAACGCCCGTTGGAAGCTTTAGCTCGGCAAGCAACTTTTCTGTGATTTCTCGTTTTTCGTTGGCGGAAATATGTGGTGCTCTGAGAATGTCCAACAAAGTTTTTTGGCTTTCTAGCGCTGTCGAAAAAAATCTTAAACTCTCAAGCGTTTCTCTGGCAACTTCGCTGCCTTGAATAGATTCAAATAGCGCTTTGGCATATCTTTGGGCGACCTCATTTGCTTGCTTCATTCTAATTCACCCGAACCGTATCTACGATTTTTTCAACAAACTCCCGGTGTAAACGATCTTGATCTTCTGATCGAATCACTTCTCTCAAACGCTTTTCACTTGTGAATATCGCTGATTCAATTGCACCGTCTTTGAGTTTTAGTAGCGCTTGACTCACCAGCTGCTGACCTTGCTTTTCTACATCTACCAAGAGTTTGTCTGTAGACGCTTTCGCTTCAGATACCATTTTTTCAAACATCTTAGTCGAATCCACTTGAGCTTCACTGATCGCCTTTTGCGAAGTGGTCTCGACATTCTTAAGGCGCGACTCAGCTATACTGAGACGATTTTTGGCATCCGCTAATTTGGTCTTGGCGGCGTCGCGCTGAGAAATGAATTTGGCATATCTATCTGAGAGATGTTTTTTGATTTTTTTGTTGGCGAAAAAATAAATTAATCCAAAAAGCAATAATAGATTGATCAACTGAAACAGCAGCATGATTCCGGGGCCAGTAGCTTCACCAGAAGCAGCAAGGGCGATAGTGCCAATTAATGTCATTGCCAAGTATAGAAATGCGGCACTCAGGGGAAATCTTAGTCCTTTAGCTCTAGAGCCGTTCACATCGTGTGAATTCGCTGAATTCCTAAAGTATTTCATTCAATGTCCTCGGGAGTTCATCAAGTGATTGCAAATTTGTTCTGTAAGCTGGGGGATTGCTTGATCTAATTCTTTTTGAACCTTCTGTACAGAGACTGTGAGGTCGGTCTTAAATAACTCAGCCTTTGCATTCGCCTCGGCGCGAGCCTTGGTAAGAATCTCCGTTTGCTTTACAAGCCCTTCTTTTCTCTTCTCTTCAAATATCTCATTGATTTTTTGGCGCACTTTTAAACTTGTTTGAGCAAATGCTAATTCAACCTCTACGGCCTTTGCCTCAACCGAATTGGCCGTGTCTTCTCCGCCAACGGTCTGAGATTCCCAAGACAGCAAAGCCTTCATGTAAGGTTTAAATATGAGATAGTATAATGAGAGAAAACCAACCAAAAAACTGGCGAGTTGAATCCATAGGGTCGAGTCGATACCTAAAGTCTTAAGAATGGACATGGGTGCTTCCTTAGGATGTCTCAGGTAGCATTTGGCCTTGCGTCGGTCAACTTTTTATCTCTGGACGGCTGCTTTGAGAATGGCTTTACGCGTCCGCTTTCGGCATGTAAGAGGCACCTTCGAAGACGACACCCTCATCAATTCTTAAACTCGGAGTCGTCACGCTACCCCTGAAAATGGCTGGAGGGTGCATAATGACTTTGCGCTTAGCAAAGACGTGGCCCTTAACCTCGCCCGAAATCACGACTGAATCCGCCTCAATCTGAGCTTCAACAATAGCGCCAGGGTCTATGATCAAAGTATCGCGAGTGAAGATTTCGCCCTTGAAGTGGCCACCAATTCGAACTGTACCTTCAAAAGTGAGGTTACCCTCAAAAAACGCTCCTTGATCCAGAAGTGCAGTGACCTGTCTGGTAGATACTTTCTCTTCATCTGTCAGGGCAAGTGAGCTCACAGCTATTAACCTCGCAGCGCCTTTAAGGATCCGGTTATTCCTTCGAACTGGTCATCACTATGAAAGCGAATTTTAATCCAGCCTGAGCCCTCATTGTAATCGAATTTCACTTGAGTGCGCAGCTTATTTTCGAGTTCTTTTTCAAGGGAAGCAAGTGCTCGACCAACGGGGGAGTCGAGTGAAGCGCCCGAGGGCACCTTTTCTTTAAGTGGTTTTTGTTTTTTTAATAAGTCTTCAAGCGCTCGCACAGAGAGTTTTTGATCTACACATATTTGTGAAATTCTTTTTAGCTCTTCTGTATCTTCGATAGAAAGAAGCACTTTAGCATGTCCAAACGAAATTCTTTTCTCTGACAAAGCCTTCTGTACTTCATCAGGTAGGCTCAAAAGTCTCATCGTATTTGTCACCGAGCTTCTGTCTTTTCCCACTTTTTCAGAGATTTCCTGATGACTTAGCTTGAATTCCATAGCTAGCCGCTGGAAGGCTTTCGCAAGTTCGAGCGGACTCAAATCTTCTCGCTGAATATTTTCGATGAGGGCTCTCTCAAAAATACTTTGCTCGCCAACTTGTTGCACGATAACTGGGATTTCTTTTAATTGCGCCTTCTGAGCAGCTCTCCAGCGCCTCTCACCAGCAATAATCTCGAACGTGCCTGGCACTTTCGCATCTTGCCTTACAAGTATTGGTTGCAAAATTCCGTGTTGCCGAATGGACTGCGCCAACTCTTCGATGTGAATTGGCTCAAAAAATTTTCTTGGCTGAAGAGGATTGGGGCGAACCTTTTCAATTCCAACCTGATAAATCATTTGTCCAATAGTTTTAGCAGTAGAAGATGTTTGCGCCGCAGACGTTCCTTGAGCCGACTTTCCGGCATTTGCGCCCGAATTATTGGCAGAAGGTGCTTCTTCGGGGCCTTGCTCAGCATTAGAAATGAGCAAGCTTCCAAGGCCTCGGCCCAAACCCCGCTTTGCTGAAACTTTATCAACGCTCGACATTATCCCTCCGCTCGCTACTTATTGGTGATTGAGTACCCTGTGAAACCTGAGTATCCACACTTTGCCCATGGCTATCCACTGCTCTGCCGGACGCTGCAACTATCCGATTTTCCTTGGTTTTTTCTATCTGAATATTCACATTGTGACCACTTTGGATATTCATACTGGCGCGGTTAGTCTTTCCTGTCTCCAAACTCACTCGATTATCAAGCTCTTCTGCGAGTTCTACATATCTAATTGCACCAATAGATTTAGGGTCGTACTCCAGAATAGATAGCCCGTGGCTCGGCGCCTCGCTCAGCCTAACGTTTCTAGGTATTACGGTCTTAAAGACTTTGTCACCGAAATGACTAGAGATTTCTGAAACAACTTGATGAGACAAATTGTTTCGAGAATCAAACATTGTAAGGATAATACCTTCTATTTTTAACTGAGGATTTAAGCCTTTCTTGATGAGGCCCGCCGTATTAAGCAGCTGAGAAAGCCCTTCGAGGGCGTAGTATTCACATTGAAGTGGAACCGCAAACGTATCCGCAGCGGAAAGTGCGTTAAGAGTTAAAAGCCCCAAAGAAGGGGGACAATCTATAATAATATAATCATATCTTGAGGTGAGCGGAGTCAGCGCATCTTTCAGCCGATATTCCCGGCGATTCATATCCACCAGTTCTATCTCTGCGCCCACTAAATTCGGATTTGCAATGGCGATGTCTAAATTTCTGATGGGGGTCGAGATAAGCACTTCGCTCAACGTCCGCTCCCCAATCAGCACTTGGTAAATCGTAGAATCTTCGAACTCATGTCTTTTTATTCCGACACCGCTAGAAGCATTCCCTTGGGGATCCATATCGATCAACAATACGCTCCTACCAAGCTGACACAGTGCGGCAGAGAGATTGACGGATGTTGTTGTTTTACCGACTCCGCCCTTCTGGTTTGCTATACAGATTGTTCTCGCCATTTAGCCCCCGATTTTTTGGCAGTTTTTGGGTTCTAAGCCAGTGTTCCATGTAGAACGATCAGAAACAAGCAGGAGTGTGAAGTTTTTCCAATTTTTGTCCGATAAAGTCATAGATCACCTAGACTTTTGACGGTGTTTTCTTGGGATCTACTGGGGGAGTTGTTGAGAATCCAATGTTTTAGGATGAACGGACTTTCGACTCTTCGATACCCTTCACATATCGGTGTAAGCTTTCGATTCGCCCTTTTTTGTGCTTTGGCTTGTGTCATTCTTTCCTCGTGTGACAAGCCAAATCCAACTCCAGAACTGAGTGATCCCATCTACAGAGAACTTCAAACCGCACATGGATTAGTCGTGAAAGACGTAGCGGAAGCAGAAAAAGAACTTCTAGAGGCAAAAGAGGCTCTCAACACTATAATTCCTCAAACGCGAGACAGAAAACAAAAGACATCCGCCTATTTCAATACGAAAAAGAAGCTTAGACTGCTTAAAGAAAGAGAAGTTTACTTTTCCGAAAGGCTCAAAACTCGCCGAATTGATGATAGAAGATCCTACTTGGAAGCGTACCGTGCCAAGGAGCCTTGGCCAAACCCTCAAGAGGCGAAGGATTACAACACTCACATGCGCCTTCGAACTGAACTAATAGACTGGTCTCGGCGCGCGCCGGCTTCAGAGCCAAAAAAATCCGAGAAGGCCAATGAAACGCCTAAAAAGGCTGAACACTAAGGGGGGTTTGCCCTTCTGTCGATTAAACCAAAGAAGCAAAGCTTAGGTTTAAACCCGGCCCAACCACAGCTGCTTTTTTCCGACTGGAGTTCACGCTCATGAGCTGCAAAATTCTCTCTCAGCGCCCTTCGGCAGCTTTTTTCCAGAATAGTAGGCGAAGACCGACCTTAGCGGGAGTTGAGTATTCAACTTGACTATCCAAGTTCCACGTAGAACCATGTAATGTAGTCAACTCTTCTGAATACTCAGGTCCCTTCCACATGACTATCCAACTTCCGGCATTAGTCAGTGGGTCTAACCATTCAAGTTGCTGCTGAATGCTTGAAAACCCCCTTGAAACAGCAAAGTCTATAGGACCAGAAACATTTCTCAAGTCTTCTGCGACGACAAAAACCCGTTTCAAATCCATCAGATAGGCAATTCTGCGGAGAATTTCAGCTTTTTTTTTGTCTCTTTCGACTAAATGGATATCCAGATCTAGTTGAGTAGCCAAAATTAAGCCCGGAAAACCATTGCCACTGCCCAAATCCCATAGTTTTTGGATATCCAACCTAGTTTTGGATATCCAATTTTTGAGTATCCAAGCGCCCTTTAGGCTATCCAAAAAGTGCACCTGATCAATCTGACTGACAGTGCCAGAGCCAATAAGATTGGTAGTCCGCTGATATCTTAAGATTTCCTGCTTCATGACTTCTAACTTAGAGGCCTGCTTATCAGTTAGTGAAGCTCCCTCCGCCAAAATCAAGTCCTTCAAAGACATTGGTAACACCTCAGCCTAGAACTTCGCTTGAGGGCGGTGGCGATCTCTTGGCAGTGGGATTTTGTTTGTGTGCCTTTAGATATATGAAGAGTATTTGAATTGCAGACGGGTTTACTCCACTTATTCTTACTGCGTCCGCAAGAGTGCGCGGTTTTGATGCGCTCAGTTTTTCTTTTTCCTCAACTTTGAGCCCTTGAATTTTTGAGTAGTCAAAGTCTTCAGGGATGACTATCTCCATTCGACGATTCACCATTTCGAGGATTTCCATCTGCTTCTTGATATAGCCTTCATATCGGATTTCAATTTCAGCGCTCTCACGGGCCTCCACACCAAACTCACTTAGGCCAGGATCAAAGTGGTACAAATCATCGAATTTTATCTCAGGGCGCTTGAGAAAGCTTGCTAGACTAGTTGGCTTCAAAAGGGGAGAGGAGCCAAGTTGCGTGATTTTCTCTTGTGTTAAACCGTTTGGAACAATCACCTTCTTTTGAAGTCTTAACTTGAGTGCTTCTCTAGTGCTCTTAAGTGCCTCTAATCTCTCAGTTGTTTTTAAACTCAATACCCCAAGTCCAATGCTTTGCCCGCGCAGCCGATCCCACGTGTTGTCTTCGCGAAGGTGTAGCCGGTGTTCAGCGCGAGAAGTGAACATACGGTAAGGCTCAGACGTCCCTTTGTTTACTAAATCATCAATCAACACACCTATATAGGCTTCATGACGCCCGAGAGTGAATTCGCCTTTTCCTTGGGCCATCAGCGAAGCATTTACGCCGCCAATAAATCCCTGAACAGCCGCCTCTTCGTAACCGCTTGTTCCATTTATTTGGCCTGCTAAAAACAAACCCGAGATGCCCTTTGTTTCCAAAGTCTTTTTTAGCTGCGTGGGCTCAAGAAAATCATATTCGACGGCATAGCCGAATTTGAGAAACTTCACATTCCGAAGCGCTGGTATCGACCTAACAAATTGATCCTGTGTCTCGGCCGGCAAACTCGTAGAAATTCCCTGGAGATAAATGGAATTTGTATTTATTCCCTCTGGCTCCAAAAAGGTTTGGTGCCGTGATTTAGTTGCAAATCTAACAACCTTATCTTCAATACTTGGGCAATATCGCGGACCTTTGCCTTCGATTTCACCGCTATAAATCGGCGACAAATGCAGATTCTTTCTAATAAAGTCGTGCGTTTCCTCATTTGTGTGAGTTAAAAAACACTCCACCTGCGGAAGCGCCAACTGAGCATGGCTGCGAAACGAAAAAGGATAAAAAATTTCATCTCCGCCTTGTGGCTCCGTGAGGCTAAAATCAATCGAATTCGCATCAAGCCTCGGTGGAGTTCCGGTTTTCAATCGGTGAACTTGAAAACCTTCGGCTCGCAGCTGATCTGACAAACCTGAAGTGGCTTTGTCTCCCACTCTTCCGCCTGAAGTTTTCTCACGTCCCACATGCATGACAGCATTCATAAAGGTGCCGGCTGTAATCACTACACATCTTGAGAGTACTTGGCTCCCATCGCCGACGATGACCCCACGACAAGTGCCTTTCTCTAATAGAAGACCTTTTACTTCTGCTTCTATCAAATCAATCCGGTGTTCGTTGTTTAAAATATTCGACATGTAGCGGGAATAAAGATCTTTGTCGCATTGACTTCGGCTTCCACGAACAGCCGGGCCCTTCTTAGCGTTTAGGCGTCTGAACTGTATACAGCTTGAGTCAGCGGCCATTCCCATTTCACCGCCCAGTGCATCTAGCTCTCTCACCATGTGTCCCTTAGCCAGACCGCCGATCGCAGGGTTACAGCTCATATACCCTATGCGCTTTAGATTCGTAGTGATAACGAGCACTCTAGAACCCAAGCGGGCGGCACTGAGCGCAGCTTCTATGCCCGCGTGCCCCGCACCTACTACAACGACATCAAATTCTTTCGTTAAAGCCAATCTGCTCTCCAACCAATCATCTTTAAAACCGTCTACCTAACGTAACTATCCTGCTTAGCTGGCTTTAAGTTCTCATTTACCAATACAAAACTCGCTAAACACATGATTCAAAATATCGTCGTTAAATGTTTTCCCTAAAATGCGCTGAATTTGATCAAGAGCAATTCTCAAATCAAGTGCAGCACACTCCGGACCCAAGCCTTCATCAAGACTTGTCTTCGCTTCTAAAAGGGCACGTTTTGCTTGCATTAGTGCATCCGCATGCCTTGACTGAATCATGAAGTCGGTCTCATCTAAACTGACGTTTCCACTCTTAGCTATCAGTTCCGACAGAGATTTGACTCCCTCCCCACTTAACGAACTAACGAACAAAAGTTCTCTCTCGCCACTCATCGCTTTAAAGATACCTAAGATCTTTATCCTCTCTTGCTGAGACAATAAGTCAGACTTATGAACCACAACTATCTCATCGCTAGCTAACTGAGTAAACTGACTCGTCACCCAATCGCTCAACTGCAAACTTTCGTTCTCGTGCTGCATACAATCTAAGTTGATCTGCGATCTACTAGAGGAGCTACCATTCAAAAAAAGACTTGCGTCAAAAACCAGAACCTTCAAATCTACATCTTTCTTTAAATCTTGAGCTCTTTGAACGCCCTGAGCTTCAACAAGATCGCTCGTTTCATGAAGGCCGGCGGTGTCAATGAGTCTAAGCTTAATCCCTCGAAAAAGCATTTCGGCTTCCACATAATCGCGTGTAGTGCCTGCGTCCTTAGAAACTATGGACCTTTCTCTTCCGAGGATTTGATTGAATAGACTAGATTTGCCAGCATTTGGAGCGCCAAATAGGCCAACTCTCAAGCCCGTTTTGACAAGTTTACTTTGTCTGTAATTACTAAGAATTGTACCTATCTGTTTGCTTAGCTCTTCAATTTGACTCAAAAAATCTGATTCAACAGAGTGATCCAGTCGCTCCTCGGTAAAGTCTATGCCGACTTCGACGTGAGCCAAAATTCTTACCAACTCTGCCTCAATCTCTGTGATGTTCTTCGAAAGTATTCCTCTTAGGTTGTTCAAAGAAGCCCGCGCTTCTTTTGAGGACTCCGAATGAATAAGCTCCAACACCGCCTCTGCCTGAGTCAGATCTATTCGACCGTTTACAAAAGCACGAAAGGTAAACTCTCCTCTTAATGCTGAGCGAGCTCCCTGAGAGTTTAAAGCAGAACACAGATCTCTTACGACAACTGCGGATCCGTGCACTTGAAATTCGCAAGTTTGCTCGCCGGTATATGACTTCCCATTAGCAAAAAAAAGCAACAACCCTTCGTCTAAAATCTCTTCATTTTGTGGATCACAAATTGAAGTGAAATAGGCCCTGTGGGATTCTATATTTTCTGGTAAGTTCTTTGAAAGGGTGCGAGCGATTTGCCATGATTTGTCCCCTGACAGACGAACAACCGCCACGCCACTGGGTGTTGCCCCAGTGGTGAGTGCGTAGATCGTATCCGTCTGCCCTTCAATATATTGTGATTCGCCCAAAATTCACCGTTAAACATTCCCTCTTTCTTCACTTCGAGTATTTGATGAACGGCTACTACGATGACTTTTATCTCCGGAAGCTGGAAAGATTTTGATTTTTTTAAAATGACCTTCGCCAACTGACTTACTCTTAACTCTTTCGTCTTCAGCCAAATACTGATGCACGAATTTTCGATCCTTTGGAGGAAGTGCTCTAAAATAGACAGACTTCTTTTTCTCAACCACCACATCTCTGAGTCTATCAGCCAATTCCTTAAGCTCTTCGATAACTTTTTCTCTAAATCCTTCACTATCACATTCTACTTCTACACGAGCTTCGGGGTACTGATGTTGTACAACGCGCTTGGTATAAAACTGCAAGGCCTCAAGAAGTTGCCCGTCTTTTTCGGTCAATAAGGTGGTGTCATTACCAGTAAATTCAATGAGATAAATATTTTCTTGTTGCTCAACTGAAAACTTTAGCTTTAATCCGGAGTATTCGATAATTCCGTCAACAACTTCCGAAATCGTATCCGCAACTTCTCCTGTTGCTTCTTTCTTACTGGATCGTCCGAAGATTTTTTTGAAAATAGACACTTTTCCTCCTTATTAGGCCTTGGCCTGTGCAACTGCTGCACTTCTGGTTTTTTGTTTCAAAAAGAAATACTGTTGAATAATTCCGAACAGAGAACTTACACACATGTAAAGTGTCAATCCGCTTGGAAGAGTTACCATAAATAAAGTAAATACCAGTGGCAAAAACATAAGCACTTTTGCCTGCGCTGGATCCATTGTCGTTGGAGTCATTTTTTGCTGTAAAAACATCAACCCGCCCATAAGGACTGGTAATACATAAAACGGATCTTTCAAGCTCAAGTCATGAATCCAGAAAGCAAACGGAGCCTTGTAAAGTTCGATACTGTTTCCGAACACTCGATAAAGAGCAATAAAAACAGGGATCTGAAACATGACCGGCAAACACCCGCCTAATGGGTTCACTTTGTGCTGTTTGAAAAGCCCCATTACTTCTAAATTCATTTTCTGTGGATCATCTTTGTAGCGCTCTCGCACAGCTTGCATCATGGGCTGAATTTCTTGCATAGCCTTCATGGAGCGATAAGACATCATGTTAAATGGCAAAACAAGAAGCCGCACCAGCAACGTTACTAGTACGATCGCTATTCCATAGTTATTTACCCATGTAAAAAGAAGATTCATAAATTTTAACAGTGGCTCCGCGATGAGACCAAAGAATCCAAAATCAATCATCTTCTTCATACGATCATCTACCTTTGAAAGTAGATTGATGGATTTCGGCCCTAAGAATTCATCAAAAGACACCTGAAAATTCTGAACGCCAGCTATAAACGGATAACTAACCCTCACAGTTTGTTCCTGGGTTAATGCGTTTATGTCTGCCGACACGACCGGATGGTAAGACTGAGAAATATTTGATTTATCAATAAGTGCTTGTGCGAAATAAAGGTTATCGATGGCCGCAATGTAAGCGCCCGTTTGATCAAACTTAACAATTTTCTCTGACAACCCTTTTTCTGGGTCTATAATCTCTCGTTTTTCTCCATCAGTACTAATCACAAATACACTTTGGTGATCGAGCGTCGGCGAAAACAAGCTCGCTCCTTTAGTCTGCCTAATTCCATCAGAAAAGCCGATTTGGATTCCTGAGACACCATCACTCGCTCCGCTAACCTGAACTCGAGAATGAACGAGATACTTCTCTGGCACGATCTCCAGAGTCCTTGTAACTTTTAATCCTCCGAAATTTGCCTCGCCAGAGATGAGATGAGAGCCTTGGTCGTGATGAAGTTGAAAGTTTAAACTTAAAGGTTCGGCATCTGTTAAATTAGCTTTTACTGAATGCAAGGTAAGTACAAACTGTGGCTGCTTACTGCCAACTGTAACCGGTTGATTCTCTCTATCTGAGTACTTCTTCAATTGAAAGTTATGAAGACCCATGCCTCTACTAGAAACTTCTGCACTAAAAAATTCGTTGTCAATTTTTACAAACTCTTCTCTGTCATTTTCCACAGACTCCACGGGTTTAACCACAGAGCTAACCGCTGAACTATCCCCATTGCTATTTTGCTCAAGTGTCGTACTTGGGCCTGCTTTGGTTTTCTCTTGAGCAATTTGCAAGGCTTGATTGGGCTTATGATACTTTTTCTGCATGTAACTTTGCCAACCAAGAATGACGGCAATAGAAACACCCACGGCAAGTAACGCTTTTTTGTCAAAAAGCTGTGGTTCATTGTTCAGACTCACGATGCGCATTCCTCACGAGAAAGATGTTTCAATTTTGAAGCCCCTAATGAGCTCCTGGAGTTTGGCAATTTCATTTTGGTTTGAAGCACTTCCTTGTTTTGTGGAACTGCATCAAAGCCACTGGGTCCAAAGGGGCGACACTTTAAAAGCCGCTTACCTATAAGATACAAGGCGCGATGGGTGGGCTGCTTGTGCAAACACTCGTTTGCGTAGTTTGAACATGTTGGATAAAATCGACAGTCACTCGGAAGCCACACGCGTAAATAGATTTGATAAACGCGCACGCAAAACAGGAGGGCTCGCTTCATAGCTCCGAGGGAATTTGAATTGATTGACTCGTGATCACCGTCGCTCAAAAATTTTCTCCAATATCTTTTGCACATCAGACCCATTCAGTTTTTTAAGCCTATCTATAAAGCCGGGCTTTACCACAAAGACGACATCTTGGGATGGAATGCCTTCCTTAGAAAAAGTTCGCTTAAGGGACTCTCTGAGGATTCGTCGGATACGATTTCGCAATACGGCTGAACCGACCTTCTTTGGGATAACAAACCCATATCGCCTTTGCCCGTCTATTCGGATCCACTGATTAAGTATGAGCCAGGGCGCCGGATGAGACCGTCGACCTCTTTTACGAACTTCCTCGAAGTCTATGCGCCTTCGCAAGACCTCGATTTCACTCCTATTATTCACACTTATTTACTTTGAACCCACCTGAACACAAAGGCGTTTGCGGCCTTTAGCTCGGCGCCGAGAAATGACTTCTTGGCCTGATTTTGTGGCCATACGAGCCCTAAAACCGTGGGTATTTTTGCGTCTGCGACGACTTGGCTGATACGTACGTTTCATGATACGACTCCTGATTCGACCGTAGATTTCGACAATAATGAGAAAAATCGGAAACTGCGTGAATCAAACATGACGCGCGTTTGCCTGTCAAGTTATTGAATGTTCTTGAACCTTTTGATAGCAGCTAGTGGGCGGTTCGAGCGTTGGGGGGAGTCGTTTGGAAGCAAACCTTTGGGAAAGCATCAAAACGAGTTTACGCCAGAAAAACCCTGAAAACCGGGGCCTTGATACTTGGATAAACCCAGTCAGACTGGGTGGCTTTGAGGACACCTCGAGCGGTCGACGTATTAAACTTCTTGTGCCCTCTGAACTCCATGAATATTGGATCTCCCAACACCTACTCGATCAAATTTGTGCAGAGATCGCGCAAATATATAAGACTCCATTTACGGTGGAGCTAGTTGTATCGGCAGATGGTCCCTCCGAGCTTTCCCATGATGAACAGCAGGGCTCTTCGCTGGCCGCTTCAAATCAAAGTTGGAATACAGTATCTCAGCCGACTGTCTCTGTTGGGCCATCTGCCCAACCGTCTCCTGTCAGGCACGATTTTTTGAACCGCGACTATACCTTTGGAACCTTCGTCGTTGGCAGAAACAACGAATTTGCTCACGCGGCCTCCTTTTCGGTGGCAGAAAACCCAGGCGGCAAATACAACCCACTTTTTATATGCGGTCCTACGGGAATGGGGAAAACCCACCTCCTCAATGCCGTCGGTAACTTTATCGCCAGCACGCGACCGGATCTGCGTATTCGCTATATAGCTGCCGAACGCTTTCTTACCGAGTGCGTGGCGGGGATCCGTCATGGTGATATGGAGAAGTTTCGCCAGCGCTATCGCGAAAAGAGTGACGTTTTGCTGATGGATGATATTCAGGTTCTCGGACGAGGAGAAACCGTTCAAGAGGAGTTCTTTAATACTCTTAATAATTTCTTTGAGAAAAATGGCCAGGTCGTTGTCGCCAGTGATCGGATGCCTAAGGATATTCAGGGTTTAGAAGATCGAATCCGTACGCGACTTGAATGGGGGCTTATTGCCGACATTCAAATGCCCGAAATTGAAACCCGTGTGGCCATTTTAAGATACAAGGCGGAGCAAAGAGGCATCAATTTACCGGATGAAGTCGTCAGTTTTATAGCTAGAATTTCTAGGCGTTCGATCCGAGAGCTTGAAGGTAATCTTAATAAAGTAAAGATGTTCACAGACTTTCAGGGCATCCCTATCGGTCTTGATGTGGTGAAACAGATTCTGGCCACTCATTTTTCGGAAGTGAGTCAGCTCACCACTGAGGACATTCAGAAAATTGTCTCTCAGCATTATCAAATAAAACAGATGGATCTTAAATCAAATACTCGATCGAAACCTATCGTCATGGCCCGGCAAATGGCGATGTATTTGGCCAAAAAGTACCTCGATAAATCTCTTACAGATATTGGAAGATCTTTTGGGGGGAGAGACCACACGACGGTAATTAATGCACTGCGCCGGGTAAAGGATCAACTAGATAAAAATACGGAAATCAAGAGAGATCTCCAGGACTTAGAAAGCAGAATCCACAATATCACAGGGTTGTGAATGTGGATTCCACAAGTGCATGTGAATGTAATGGGAATTGAGTGTGGATAAATTTTGCTGTGGATAACTCGCCTACAAAGCTGGATTTTTTCCGCACAGTTTTCCACACGACTTGGCAAGTGATTTAAAGGGTTTAGGTCGATTTCGCATCAATCAACGCCCCTACTACTTCTACTTGTTTATTTAATTAAGAATAGTAAAGGAATAAGGCATGAAAATTCGAGTCGAAAAGAAAAGGTTTTTAGAAATGGTTACAAGGGGTCAAGCTTTGGCAGAAAGAAGAACTTCCATGGAGGTTCTTTCAAATCTTTTGTTAGAGGCTAAAGATGGACGACTAAATTTATTTGCTACAGATTTAGAAGTGAGCGTCACCACATCGTGTCCTGCCGAAGTTGAAGAACCAGGGCGTGTAGCAGTTGATGCAAAAAGTATATATCAAATTCTTCGAGAGTTAAGTGATGATGCTCCTGTGGTCGTAACAACCAAAAAAAATAACTGGATTGATATCGAACAACTACGTTCTAAGTTTAATATTGTTGGCGTAGCTCCAGAGGACTATCCCATCTTTCCAACCTTTACGACTGACGATTTTGAAAAAATTTCTGCGAGTATCCTTGTGGAGATGGTGGATAAAACAATCTATAGCGTCTCGGTGGATGAAACTCGTCATCATTTGACAGGGGTTTATTTGCATAAAGAAGAAAAACCAGAAGGCGCAATTATTCGAATGGTGGCGACTGACGGTCATCGATTGAGTTTCGTAGAAAAGAACATATCTACAGCTGCGAAATCGATTCCTTCAGAAGGAGTTATTGTTCCTCGAAAGGGTTTAAGTGAACTGAGAAAACTTTTAGAAGGCCATGATGAAATGGCGGATGTAGCTGTTGAAGGTAGCCAACTGATTGTTCGCTTTAAAGACACCTTGTTAATGATTCGTCTGATTGAAGGGAACTTCCCTGACTATCGATTGCTGATACCTAAAACGGTTAAGAACCATGCGAAAGCTAACCGGCAAGAGTTAGTTTCAGTTCTCAGAAGAGTGTCGTTGCTTTCTAATCAAAAATCTAAAGGCGTTACAATGACATTTACCGACGGTAATTTGAATATTGCTTCTAGCAGTCCGGAACTTGGGGATGCTAAAGAAGACCTACCAGTCAATTACGAAGGAACTGAGCTAAAAATAGGATTCAATGCACGCTACCTTTTGGATGTCTTAAACTCTATGGAAAATCCAGACGTTGAAATCGGAGTTAACGATCAAGTGTCACCGGGAGTTCTTCGCCCAGAATCGAAAAATGACTACACTTGTATCGTCATGCCGATGCGAATATAGAAATCCTAACTCGACACCTGAACTCGTTTTGGATTTTCAAAAAGGATTTGAAACTAATCCGTGTTTTTAGAAAAAATTAAACTTCAAAACTTCCGCAGTTACTCGGTATTGAATTTGGCATTTCAACCGGGTTTGCATATTTTCTTTGGAAAGAATGGGGCGGGGAAGACTTCACTTCTTGAGTCTATTTTCTATGTCACACAAGGCAGAAGCTTTCGAACTCATCAAACTCAAACAGCCTTAAAATCAGGAGAGAGCTTTTTTCGTGTGCAGGCACAACTCAACGGGGAGCATTTGCTGCAAAACGAAGTCATCTACCAAGATGAAAAACTAAAACTCAATCAAAACAATAAACCCACAACAAGTCGAAAAATGGCGATCCAAAGTCCGTCCATTTTATTTAGCCCTCAAAGTTTGGACTTCGTACAAGGAGGGCCGGAACCCCGTAGAGAGTTGCTTGATGAAATCGTGCTCACTCGGTCTCCTAGCGAATTGATGACTTTCGCGGATTTAGAGCGTGTTTTGCGCCAGAGATCTTTAACTTTAAGAAAACTCAAGAAGGGCGAGATATCACCCAAAGCGGCTGAAGGCTTGTTAATTGGGCTCAATCCTTTGCTTTTCGATCTAACTCTAGCCATCGTGGAGCTGAGAATCAAAGCCCTTTCGGAAATACTTCCGCTCTTTAGGGAATCGGCTCGGCAAATGAATCTAGGAAGTGGTGTGGATATCTCGGTGGAATATGTGATTTCAGAGCAAGAAGTGCTCACTTGGAGCCCTGAAAATCGCAAAAAACACCTTTCAAACCGCCTCTTGGAACTCGCAGACGCTGAGATGTCTGCAGGAGCAAACCTATTTGGGCCACAACGGCACGATTTTCGATTCAAATGGGCTGGGTATGAGGCTCGGCACTTTTGCTCTCAAGGCGAGTCACGGGGGCTTATTTTAGCTTTAAAAATGGCCCAGATTGTGTATCATCAGAAGGTTCGAAAAACGCGTCCTATTCTCTTGTTGGATGATGTCATGTCCGAGCTCGATAGCGAACGTCGCGAAGCTCTGAGGGGCTTGCTTGCTACTGGGGAGTTTCAGATATTTTTAACGACGACGGAATTTGAGAAGAGCGGATTCGAATCGATCCATCAAAATGTGTGGCATGTAGATGGGGGCCAAATCGTTAAAGTGGCAAAAATTCTTAATTAGGAGTTGGTAATATCGTGGGGACCGACAATCTAACCAGTGCAGATCAAGCAAGTAACAATGCAGGTTACGGTGCCGATTCCATTAAGGTGCTCGAAGGTTTAGAAGCCGTTCGAAAGCGACCAGGTATGTATATCGGCGATACCGGGACGCGGGGTTTTCATCATCTTGTTTACGAAATTGTAGACAACTCTGTCGATGAAGCACTCGCCGGTTTCTGCAAGACAATAAAAATAATAATTCATCCGAATGAATCTTTATCCGTAGAAGACGACGGCCGTGGTATTCCAGTTGCACAACACCAAACGGGTAAATCGGCGTTAGAAATTGTAATGACTGTTCTTCATGCCGGTGGAAAGTTCGACAAAGGCACCTACAAGATATCTGGTGGTCTCCATGGTGTGGGTGCCAGCGTAGTGAATGCTCTTTCGTCGATGTGTAAGGTGGAAGTAAAAAGAGAAGGCCGACTTTGGAGGCAATCTTATGAAAGAGGCGTACCAAAGGGCAGCATAGAAGACATTGAAGCTACTGACCAGACTGGAACAAAAACTACTTTTAAACCGGATACTGAAATCTTCAAAGGAGACTTGAGTTTCGATTTTGAAACACTCGCAACTAGGTTTCGTGAACTCGCCTTTTTGAATGCGGGACTTCATATCAAACTTACCGATGAGCGCACTGATAAAACGGTAGATTTTCAATTTACAGATGGCCTAAAGCAATTTGTTGCTCATTTAAATTCTTCTAAGAAACCTTTGAACGCCGACATCATAGGTTTCAGCGGCGAAAGAGAAAGTGTGCTGGTTGAAATTGCCATGCAGTGGAACGATTCTTATTCGGAGTCTGTTTACTCCTACTGCAACAACATCAATACAGTCGAAGGGGGCACACATCTTATCGGATTTCGTTCTGCACTCACGCGTTCGATGAATTCGTACGCGCAGGCGAAGAATATTTTAAAAGATATTAACAGTCTCGACGGAGATGATATTCGCGAAGGTTTGGCAGCTGTTGTAAGTGTAAAGGTTCCGGAGCCACAGTTTGAAGGGCAAACAAAAACGAAGCTCGGGAACAACGAAGTAAAGGGTATTGTTGAATCCCTGGTAAATGAGAAACTCTCAGATTGGCTCGACAGAAATCCCTCGGCAGCAAAACTGGTCATTTCTAAGTGTACTGAAGCAGCGAGAGCCCGTCTCGCAGCACGAAAGGCTCGTGAGCTTGCTCGAAGAAAGACCGCCCTCGATTCTGGTGCTCTGCCTGGTAAAATGGCAGACTGCCAAGAAAAAGACCCTTCACTCTGTGAACTTTATTTGGTTGAGGGAGATTCGGCGGGCGGTTCTGCTAAACAAGGCAGAGATCGAAGAACACAAGCTGTGCTTCCGCTAAAAGGTAAGATTCTTAACGTAGAAAAAGCGCGCTTTGATAAAATGTTGGCGAACGAAGAAATCAAGACAATGATTTCTGCCTTAGGTACAGGTATCGGTAAGGGGCAAGTGAATGTCGAAAAGATTCGCTACCATAAAATCATTATCATGACAGACGCCGACGTAGACGGATCTCACATCCGCACACTTTTACTCACGTTCTTTTATCGTCAGCTACCAGAGGTGCTTGAGAGAGGCTACGTGTACATTGCGCAGCCACCTCTTTATAAGGCGAAAAAAGGAAATAACGAAGAATATCTCAAGGACGATCGTGCATTAACGGAATTCTTATTTGAGCAAACGGCCAGCATGATGAAACTTATTACCCAAAATGGCGGCGGCCATACAGGCTCAGAGCTCATTATCAATGCTCAAAAGTATCTTGATGTCGTTAAATTGGTGAGCCGTAAATTTGACAGAGATATTTTAGAATATTTTGTGCAGCTAGATGAGAACCTTTCAGATTTGTTAAAATCCGAAGACAAATTGAGACCCCATCTCGACAAACTCAAAGAATTCATTTTGAGCAAATACGAAGGTATTGTGTCGAACTTTGAGTACACCATCTTTCCGGACGAATCGAGTAGCTCGAAGAAAGCAGAACTTAAACTCACTAAGTACGGCCAGGAACTCCGCCTAGTACTGAGCACAAGTTTTCTTGAGGGCCCCGAAATGGAAGAACTGAGAAAACTCTGGCGGGATCTTGTTGAGGTGGCGCCTCTTCCTTTAAAAGTAGAAATCAATTCGACGATTTACGAATTTGATTCTTACCGAACGTTTTACGAGAAGGCGATGGAGATAGCAAAAAAAGGTTTCTACATTCAGCGCTATAAGGGTCTCGGAGAAATGAACCCCGATCAATTGTGGGAAACAACATTGAACCCAAAGAATCGCCGCTTGCTTCAAGTTACTGTGGACGATGCAATTGTTTCAGACGAAACCTTCAGCATCCTCATGGGAGAAAGCGTTGAACAAAGAAGAAAGTTTATTGAAGAGAACGCATTGTTGGTCTCTGACTTAGACGTTTAACTAATTAGGTAGCTGAGAAGAGAGATTGAACTCTTTAAATTAGATATTTGAACTATTAACGAAATTTTTTGAATTTAGGGTGCGATATGGATAATACTCCCATTGAGCCAGAATTAGGCGTAACAACTGTTGAAATTGATAAAGAGATGAAAGAGGCGTACCTCCAGTACTCGATGAGTGTCATCGTGGGTCGCGCCTTACCAGATGTTCGCGACGGGCTTAAACCAGTGCATCGAAGAGTGCTTTATTCGATGTACGAAATGGGCAACAACTACAACAAGCCCTACAAAAAATCAGCACGAGTCGTGGGTGATGTGATTGGTAAATACCATCCGCATGGCGACACGGCTGTTTACGACACAATCGTTCGAATGGCTCAAGAATTTTCATTAAGACATCCCCTCGTTGATGGTCAGGGTAACTTCGGTTCCATCGACGGAGATAATCCAGCTGCCATGCGATACACAGAAATTCGCATGACGAAGTTGGCTGAACAAATTCTTGAAGATTTAGATAAAGAAACGGTCCCCTTCGGGCCCAACTACGACGATTCACTTGAAGTTCCGTTAGTCCTCCCGTCTAAGTTTCCGAACCTTTTGGTTAACGGAAGTGCCGGTATTGCAGTAGGCATGGCTACAAACATTCCTCCGCACAACTTGGGCGAAGTGATTGATGGTTGTATTCTTCTCATTGACGAGCCAAACGCTAGTGTAAGCGACTTACTTCAAATTATTCAGGGGCCGGACTTTCCGACTGCCGCTACTATTGCCGGTAGAAGAGGTATTCAAGAAGCTTATCATACTGGCAGGGGTATTATCACTTTGCGAGCTGTTGCTGAAATTGAACCTATGAAGGGAGACAGAGAGAATATTATTATTAAAGAACTCCCTTACCAAGTTAACAAAGCAAAACTTATAGAGTCGATTGCTGATTTGGTGAAAGACAAACGCATTGAAGGGATTTCTGATATACGTGATGAGTCGTCGAAGCTTGGCATCCGCGTAGTGATCGACATTAAGCGCGGCGAGAATGCTGGCGTTATTCTTAATAATCTTTATAAGCTGACGCAACTACAGACGAGCTTTGGTATAATTATGTTGGCTCTAGATGCCCACAACCGACCAAAGGTTTTTAGTCTCAGAGAAATGCTAAGTGCCTTTCTTACTCACCGAAAAGACATCGTCACAAAGCGCTGCTTATTCGAACTCCGAAAGGCTCAAGACCGAATTCACCTTTTAGAGGGTTTAAAAGTTGCACTTTCTAACATCGATGAAGTTGTAAAAATCATTCGTGGGAGTACAGATTCCGAAAGCGCAAGAAACTCTCTAATGACCAAGTTTGCGATGACCCTGGTCCAAGCGCAGGCGATACTTGATATGCGTCTTGCTAGACTAACGGGTTTAGAAAGACAAAAGATCCTCGATGAAATTAAGGAACTCACAGAACGCATCGATTGGTTAAAGACAGTTTTAGCTTCGCAAACTGAAATCTTAAAAATTATTAGAGAAGAGTTAGTAGAGATAAAAAAGACCTTTGCAAATCCACGAAGAACTCAGATCAGTGGTGATCTAGAAGAGTTCGTAATGGAAGACTTAGTCGCCAAAGAAGAAACAGTAGTGACTGTGTCGAACACGGGTTTAATTAAGCGGATGTCTCTAGATCACTACCGAATTCAAAATCGCGGCGGTCGTGGCCTTAAGGGAGCTGATATCAAAGAAGAAGATTTTGCATCGCAGATTTTCGTAACTCATACGCATGCAACTCTCATGATATTTACCGACAAGGGTAAGGGCTACTGGTTAAAGGTTTTTAGAATTCCTGAGGTAGGTCGCACAGCCAAAGGCAAGTCGATTGCAAACGTGGTTAAGTTAGCTTCAACAGAGAAAATAAAAGCTATTCTTCCAATCGATGATTTCCGCGATGATTTGTTCACGGTATTTTTGACCCGAAAAGGTATAATTAAAAAGACCGCGTTGAGTGCTTATTCTAATATCCGTGAAAAAGGAATCATTGCTATCAATGTCGACCTTGATGACGAGATAATTGCCACTAAATTGAGTAACGGTGAAAACGACATATTCATTGTAACTCGCGAGGGAATGTCTATTCGTTTTCCCGAGCAGCAGTGCCGCGGAATGGGTCGTACATCTAGAGGTGTAAAAGCAATAACCTTGTCGCAGAATGATCGAGTCGTAGGTTTCGAAGTGCTCACTAAAGAAGATGCTACCCCTATTCTCATGGTTACCGAAAAAGGATATGGCAAGCGTACTCCTGCCAACGAATACCGCACGCAATCAAGAGGCGGAGTAGGGATCATCACGCAAAAAATTACCGATCGCGTAGGCTACCTTGTGGGCACAAGCAAAGTACAAGATAAAGATGAAATTATGGTTAGCACCGACAAGGGGCAAGTTATTCGGATAGCTTGTAGCCAAATTTCTCTCGTTGGAAGAAACACTCAAGGTGTAAGGCTAATGAATGTCCGAGAAGGCGAGTTGGTTACAGGATTTGCTCTAATTGCCGAAAGTGGTGAAGAAGTAACGACGGACAGCAATAGCAGCGATGTCCACTAAGGCGTGTTTGCTAGAACTTAAAGGCCCCGCTGTTCTGATTGTTGCCGCGGCAGTTTTGTTTACTTCTGGTTGCACCAAATCAAGTGGAGAGATCTACAGAGACCGGGCGCGTACAGAGCTGAAGGCAGGCAATTATGCTAAAGCTGCCGACCTCTTTGATAAATCAGTACTCTATTCTGAAGACCAAGAAGTGAAAAAAGAGAGCCTTCTAGAAGGTGCTGCGGTTTACGAAAATTCCCTGAAAAAATTCACAGACGCTGAAGATCGATTTCGAAAGGCTCTCGCGTTTGCTAAAGAAGACGGAGAAATATCCCGAATCAAACAAGCGATTGCCGACATATTATTTTATAAACTTCTCGATTACCGAAAGGCGGTAGGAGAGTATCAGTCACTTCTACCGCTTGTGCAGAATGAATCAGAAAAATCCAAGTTTCGGCTTCAAATTGCCAAGTGCTATTTTTATCTCAATGAGTTTGACCAGTCTCTTGTTGAAATAGAATCAGGTTTAGCAAAAATTGAAGACGGGGCCGACGAACAGTTCGACTTTTTAGAACTAAGGGGGCAGGTGCTTTTATCACGCAAGAACTTTGAAAAAGCAGTCGATGTCTTTCAATCGATATTGGCAGGCTTTCCAGAACGAGCTAAAAAGGCAAAGATAGCGCTCAATCTATCTTTGGCCTTTGAAGAAACCTCACAGTTTTCCAAAGCTATCGAAGTGCTTACGACATACCGCGGCCACATAGAAGATGGCGAATTCGTCGATCAAAAAATTGAACGATTGAAAATCCGTCAAAGCCAGCTGCCGGGGGCCTCAGGGCTACGAAAATAGGGAGTACCTGCTTTGGATCAAAAGTCTCGAAATAAAAGTTCAACTTCAACTCGTGGAATGTTGTTTGTAGGGATCGGTCTAGAACTACTTATTTTGGTAGTTGCAGGTTCATGGGTCGGAGGCTTGTTAGATGGCCGAACGGGCTCAGGACAGCTATTCACGGCGATCATGATCCTTGTGGCGTTCACGGTATGGCTAGTACACCTAATTTTTTTATTGAAGAGATTTCAGCGGTGATTAGCCCCGTTCGAAGACTTAATCTTGTTGTAATTGCGCTTAGCTGTATTTGTATTTTGGGAGCCTATTTAGGCGGTCGTGCTGATCTCACAGTGGGTATTTTGCTCGGAGGAGCGACTCTTATGGTTGATTTGTTTTTAAACACATTTGTCGTTAAAGGCCTTGTGGGCAAAAAAAACCTTGCCTTGGCATTCGCGGCCATTGTAATCAAATATCCGGTTTTACTCGGTCTAATCTATCTGGCTCTTAAGTACGCTGGTATTGGGTGGCTTGGGTTTGTTATCGGACTTTCTCTCATCATACCTGCAAGCCTGATCCTCGCGGTTTGGCAAAGGGTCTAAGACACGGAGAAATATGGCGCATTTTAGTTGGGCACAGCTCATTCCTGGAGTCGATCATCATAACCTTCATGTGGCTACTGCTGTGGTCGGCACCGGTGTTATCGTGGCCTTCGGACTAATAGGACGAATGGCGCTGGGGACTATTGAAAAGGCAAATACACCAAGCCCACGGCTCACCGTACGAGGATTCTTCGAGCTTTTGACAGAGTTTATTGTGAAGCTCAGCGACTCGATTATTGGTCCGTCACAGCGTAAGTTGGTGCCTCTTTTCGGAGCTCTGTTTACCTTTATTTGGTTTCATAACATGTTTGGGTTGATACCCGGAGTCGTTCCAGCAACTGATAATCTCAACACGACGTTGGCGATGGGTATCTTCTCTTTTGTTGTATACAATTACTTAGGCCTTAAAGAGAACGGCTTTGCTTATCTCAAACATTTTGCTGGGCCAGTTCTATTTCTTGCTCCACTCATGATTGTCGTGGAATTGATTTCTCATTTAGTTCGCCCAGTGAGTTTGGGGCTTCGACTTATGGCAAATATGGTGGGAGATCACAATCTTTTAGCTGTGTTTCATGATCTCTTCCCGATTGGGCTTCCTGTATTTGCTTATGGATTAGGCTTATTTGTCTGCTTTATGCAGGCATTAGTTTTTACATTAATGTCCATGGTCTACGTATCAATGGCTGTGGCTCACGAACACTGAAAAACAGGAGAAAGACACTATGAAGAAAAACACAATTTTAAACATCTTGGCAGGCCTCGCGACCTTCGCTCTTGGTACTGTAGCTTTCGGTCAAGAAGAAGCTGTTGCGGCTGCTGTTAGCTCAGCTGGTGACTTAAAAGCCCTCGGAATTGGACTTGCACTTGGAATGGCAGCTATCGGCGGAACTATCGGCCAAGGAATTGCAGCTAGTGCCGCTCTTGGGGGTATTGCACGTAATCCATCAGCTCAAGCAAACGTGTTCACTCCTCTACTACTTTCACTCGTGTTTATGGAGACAATAGTATTGTTCGCATTTGTCGCCGTAATCATCAAGGTCGTCTAAATATACCAGCTCGTGAATAAAAAAGGCCGCTTCTAAAGGCGGCCGTTTCTTTGTGATCGCACTCTTAGCTAGAAAAGTGTGATCAATATATCTGTTTGTAAAAATCGTAATTTAGTAGGTTCCGAGGATGGCGTGGTAGTTGTCTCCGTTTCGGCTATCCCATCTCTCGGCCATATTTGTCACTGCAAACTCTAGAGCCAGCCAGCGCGTTCCATCGGAGTTAATAGGAAACAAACGATTCCAAAGTTCAGGATTCCTCACCTCACTAATGGTAAGCGTCGCACTTGGAAGGTTTCCGCCGGTATCCCCCGAGCAATTGCTTACAAAATCAAAAGGAATTCTTTCTGACTTTCGCTGCTCTTTTGCACCGTAAACCAGTACGAGTGTAGGTTCCGTCGTACGTCCGGCGTAGTGCGGACTACACAAAGTAAGATCGCGCTCTTGCCTTGCGCGAGAAGACTGCTCATAGGTGATCGTTATTTCTTTTTTACCGTTGAGGGCCGCACCGCCACCCGAGTATTCAAACAAATTAATGTAGAACATCCCAAACCCGGTACTCTGGTCCAAAGCGCCCGTACGAGTAATACTTATTCGACGGGCATGCTCAGGTTGTGAATTCGACTGAGCCATCGATATTACCGGACTCAAGATTAGGGCCAGCAGTGTTAAAGTCAGTTTCTTTATGTTCATATTATCCTCCAAGCCTTCCTAGAAGGGGACACTAAACGAGAAAACAAGAAAACGGAATGACTACCAGTTCCAATAGAGATTTTTCATTCAGTATTAGGACATGCCCTAAAGATATTTGGCGGTGATGCTGGTTTTGGACTTTCTAACTTGTTCGACAGATCCGCAAGCGACAATCAAGCCGCCATCAACGCCGCCTTCAGGGCCCATATCAATGATGTAATCGGCTGATTTCATGACATCCGTATGGTGTTCAATGACAACTACTGTATTGCCTCTATCAACAAGCTCATGGAGCAGCTCGATCAATTTATGCACATCTTCGAAGTGAAGTCCGGTCGTGGGCTCATCGAGAATATACAAAACATGTCCGCGTTTCTTTTTAGCGAGCTCTTTTGAGAGCTTTATTCGCTGGGCTTCTCCGCCAGAAAGAGTTGTCGCGCTTTGACCAATTTTAATATAGCCAAGCCCTACCTGCTCTAAAGTTTCAAGCCTACTTCGTAAGGAGTAGTGATTTTTAAAAAATTCGCTCGCCTCAGTGATCGACATCTCTAAGACATCCGAAATAGATTTGCCGTTGTATTTTACCGCAAGAGTCTCGGGATTAAATCTTGCTCCGTCACATTGGGGGCAGAGAACCTCTACATCTGCCATAAACTGCATTTCAAGCTTAAGATAGCCCATACCCTCACAGTGACCACATCGACCCTCTTTAACATTAAAACTAAAGCGTCCAGGTTTAAAGCCGCGCATTTTAGATTCAGGAAGCTGAGAAAAGAGATTTCTTATATACGAAAACAAACCAACATAAGTAGCGGGGTTCGAGCGAGGGGTTCTGCCGATAGGTTTCTGAGTCACATGGATTATTCCGTGGATGAGATCTAAGTTTTTTATCTCTGAGTGAGAAGCAGCACCAACATCTCGACCGGAAAATTCTTCCGTCGCGCCTTTGAGTAAAGTATCAATTACCAAGGTGCTTTTGCCGCTACCAGAGACCCCGGTAACAACGGTTAAAGTGTTAAGAGGAAACTTTACAGAAATATTCTTCAAGTTGTTTCCCGTTGCCTCGACAATTTCAACGGATTTTGCAAAATCAATTTTTCGCTTTCGATTGTCTGCAATTACCTTTTCAGCTCTCAAATACGGCGCAGTAACACTTTGTTTGGAGCTATAAATTTCTATCAGAGTGCCTTCGGCTAAGATCTCGCCACCGAAGAGGCCAGCCCGCGGACCAATATCAATAATTTTATCGGCCATTTTTATGGTCAATTCGTCATGTTCAACCATAAGAATCGTATTTCCGCGGTCACGCAGCGAACCAAGTGTTTTCAAAAGGCGATCATGATCCCTTGGGTGCAACCCAATGCTAGGTTCATCAAGAACGTAAAGCACGCCAATCAAACCAGAACCCAACTGAGAAGAAAGACGCACGCGCTGTGCCTCTCCACCGGAGAGTGTGCGAACCGATCTATCTAAACTAAGGTAAGACAAACCTAAGTCCGCCAAAAAGCCGAGCCTTTGTTTGAGCTCTTTAAAAGGTCGCTCCAAAATCATTTCTTCGCGAGAACTTAGTTTAAGTTGGCCCAAAAACTTCATAGTTTCTGGTAGCGAGGCGTGGGTGAGGTCAGCTATATTTTTTGCCTGAACAAATACACTGAGGGCTGTTTTGTTAAGCCGCTTACCGTGACAAGTTTCGCAAGGATAAACAGAGTAAAAAAGTTGATCTTCGTCTTCACCTTCTAGTGGGTCTCCCCACTCTTCTTGATGAATCTCTCCTACGCCTGAGCAGTCTTGGCAGGCCCCTCTTGGATCATTAAAACTAAATAGCCGTGCATCCATCTCCGGGAAGTGAAAATCGCACTCTGGGCAAATAGCATTGAGTGAAAAATTGAGTTCTTCTTGAGACCCAATCTCCTTCACCTTCAAAAAACCACTAGAGAGTTCCATTGCAAGGGAGAGACTTGTGTGAATCCGAGAAGGCAAAACAGAGTCGGAATCTACAGGTGTGGCAACCTTTTTTGACGCACCACTTTTAGCAGCAGGCGCCTTTTTTAGGACGATTTGATCGACAAGTAATTCAATTGTGTGAAACTTTGTTTTCGCAAGCTTTGTAACTGACTCCAGCTCTTTCATCTCGCCATCAATCATGGCGCGAGAAAACCCTTTTCTCAGCCATCCTGTGATCTCTTTAGAGAATTCTCCTTTTTTCTTTCTCGCTACAACAGAGAAGATCTGAAACTTAGCTCCGTCACTAAATTCGTTGAGGCGATCCACAATCTTTTCAATACTCCCCTGGCTAAGAGGAATGTTGTGGTTGGGACAATGTGGGACTCCAATTTTTGAATAAATTAGCCTGAGAATGTCATATATGCCCGTAGTTGTACCCACAGTGGAGCGAGGGTTATTAGATGTCGTCTTTTGGTCGATAGCGATCGAGGGCGATAGCCCGTGTACGACATCTACGTCTGGCCTTTGAACCTGTTCCATAAATTGACGTGCGTAAGTCGAAAGGCTCTCGAGGTAACGTCTCTGACCTTCAGCGTATACAGTATCGAAAGCTAAGGAACTTTTTCCGCTGCCACTTAAACCGGTGATGACAGTTATCTTGTTGCGCGGAAAAAACGTACTCACGTTCTTCAGGTTGTGGACGCGTGAACCACGCACGTAAATGCCATCTTCTTGAAATTCATTTGCTTCCATAAGAAACCATTTTAGTCATAACAAACTACTTTTTCTGCTGCCAAGGTCTTCACGCTAGGTGCCCGCGACCTCAGTAGCTACCGAAACTACTCAAAGGAACTTTATACCTATAAATAATCGACGCCAAGTACCTGCAAAACTACAGGAACTGATTCACGTAAGATTCAAATTCATTGCGGATACGTGTTAACCCCTCTGGCGTAGTAGATTCAAAACGCAACACCAATACAGGTTGGGTATTCGAGGCCCGTGCAAGCGCCCAACCATCCTTAAAGCTCACCCTGATTCCGTCGATGAGATTGACGCCCACTTCACTCGAAGGATTAGCATACTTCTGGCGAAGACCTTCTACGATGCTGACTTTCTTTTCTTCCGTTGTATCTATACGTAGCTCAGGAGTGTTGTAAGCCGGAGGAAATCCATCTAGCAATCTAGACGGAGTCGTATTCTTTTTTGCTAAAATTTCGATAAGGCGAAGCCCGGCGTAAAGAGCATCGTCGTATCCATCATTTCTATCATTGAAAAAAATGTGACCACTCATCTCGCCACCAAAAGGGGCTTTTTCGTCTTTGATCTTCTTTTTGATCAGGCTATGCCCGGTCTTCCACATAATGGCGTGACCACCTCGCGACCTGATGTCTTCAAATAGTCGGTCAGAGCATTTTACATCACCTATAATCTTTTGACCTGGCGAATCCTCAAGTATAGCTCGAGAAATCATGACTATAAGCTCGTCGCCAAACACCATACGACCGTTTTCATCGACCACTCCAATTCGGTCGCAATCACCGTCGAACCCAATTCCTACAACGGCTTTATTTTTGGCAACTGCCTCTTTTAGATCTTTTAAATTCTTTTCGACAGTGGGATCTGGGTGATGATTCGGGAAGGTTCCATCTGGCTCTTCAAAAAGAATGACTGGATTTAGCCCTACGCTTTCATAAAGTTTTCGGGCTATACAACCAGCAACTCCGTTGCCACAATCTAGCACCACAGGGAGACTCTTTAGACCAGCAAACTCTCTTTTGTATTTTTCTACATACATCGGAAAGATATCAAACGGTCGCACACTGCCTTTGCCAGTCTCATAATCTTCATTTTCGATCAAAACTTTTAAGGCCTGAATTTGTTCGCCAAAAATGGTTTCCTTACCAACACTCACCTTAAAGCCATTGTACTCGGGAGGATTATGACTACCCGTGATCATCACCGCCCCCATTAATCCACTGAGATTAAAAGTCGCAAAATAGGTGATTGGTGTCGTCACCAAGCCTAAGTCAATGACGTCAAGACCACAATCGCTAAGGCCTCTTACAACGACCTGAGCAAGTTCGAGGCTAGAAAGCCGAGCATCTCGTCCAACGGCAACTGTTCTGTGAAACCTTTTATCTGGAGAATCGGAAGCAAAGTCACTTGAGAATTTTCGTCGAACAGTTGTTCCTATAGCTCTTCCCAAGTGATACGCAAATTCTGTATCGAACTCTTTATTTACAACACCTCTTACATCATACTCACGAAATATAGTGGGATTAACTTTCATTTTTAGCTCCTTATATTTTGCCGATTCACTACCGCCCCCAGGTGCCCCTTCCATCAAAGAGGTTTCAGAGCGAAAGATGTATTTTTTCGCACCTTTGAAGAATTCACTAGTGAAGTCACAGCTGGCAGAGATTAAAACATTTACCTCTTTGGAGTCATCCACTAAAACCGCTTAACCCTTACGTAGAAGGCTTTCAAGGCAGAGTTATGGTAAAGTCTTAGGTGTTTTTAAGTGCCCAGTTGAGGGCTGAAACCATCGAATCCGATCTGGCACGATCCTTACCAAATATGTCTTTTGCTGTTCCGTGGTCGACGCTCGTTCTCACAAAAGGAAGACCCAAGGTCAGCTGAAATGCGTCATGATCTTCGTGGAGGAGCTTAAAGGGAACAAGCCCTTGATCGTGGTAGGGACTTACCACGACGGAGTAATCTTTGTATCGATGACGAGCAAAAAATGAGTCTGCAGCAAATGGACCCTCAAAGACCTTAGATTTTGTTAGATCGAGTGCAGGTTTATAAAACTTCTCTTCGTCGGTTCCAATCAACGAATCTTCGCTCGCGTGAGGGTTTATACCCAACAGAGCAATTGGTTTATTTCTTTTTTTAGCATCAAGCTGCTCACGAAGTTTAAGGGCAGCCAATAGCCCATGGTGAACTCGTTCAACTGAAAGTCGTTTCGTTACTAAGTTAAGAGGAATATGTTCAGTCAAAAGCAAAGAACAATATTTCGAACCCACGAAAGCCATAAAGAGTTCGCGCTGAGGGTTCAGTCTCTTCAAAATATCTGTGTGCCCCAAATCTTTCATACCGGCACGATGAATTTCTGTTTTAGATAATGGAGCCGTGACTAGGTGTGTGTTCTCAAGGTGTATCGCAGCCAGCGCCGCCTGTTCGAACCAAAAAGCTGGGCTCTGCTTGGAAGCAATATCTATGAGTAGTCCGCCCGAGCTTTGCTGCGAAATATTCACCGCCTCGTGCCAAGATGTTGCCGATTGAACCTTGAAGTGCCGTCGCAGTCTGCGAATTTGTTTATCTAAAGACTGAACTGATCGAAAGAGAATGAAATTCGTGTCTCTCTTTGTTCCAACTTTCACGAGAGCCTTTACCGCAATTTCTAGGCCGATCCCATCGGAATCACCAGACGTGATGACAATGCGCTTTGGATGAACATTTTTTTTTGGTTTACTCGTTGCTGCCATACTGCCTGATATGGTTTTTAACTATTTCGTTGAATAATGGCTTCGCGTCTTTTTTTATCGAGCCAAAATTCAAACTGGTTCTTGAAAGCTTGCTGGTAGAGGTTCAAACGAATTTGTTCCTTTAGCCGATTGAATTTTGGATCTGAAACAATCTTTTTATCTAGAAGCTTGAGAATGTGGAACCCAAGGCGCGAACGGACAATCTGGGAGTGATCTCCTGGGGAGAGTGTTTTGACGCCACTTTCAATTTCTTTAACAAAATCCCCCGATTTAAACGTTCCTAGCAAACCACCTTCTGAAAAATTAGGATCTTCGCTGTATTTGGAAGCCAACTCGTCAAAGGTTTCGCCGGCGGTCAAACGGTTCAGTGTCGACTGAGCTCTCTGCTCGGCGGCAGAAACATCGCCTCCTTTAGGTAGAAAAAGAATGTGGGCAATTTTGTATTCGTAGACTTCGGAGCCTACGCCAGGATTCTCTTTCAAATAGGCATAGGCAACTTCTTCGTCTGTGATTTTAATATTTGAAGATATCGCTTTTTCGATAAGTGCTTGCCGCTCAAGACGTGTTTTCAAGAAATCTTGATAGTCAGAGAAACGAACACCCTGTTCTTTGAGGGCGGCTTTGAGTTGCTCGAGATTTATGTTGTTCCTTCGCGTAACTGTTCGAACTTCTTGATCGACTTGTTCACTTGTAACAGAAAATGATTGTTTTTTTACCTCAGAGTCCAATATTTTTTGGCCGATGAGAGTATCTAGAACTTTTGATTCGGAGCTGAGAATTGCTTTAGGGTCTTGTACAAGAATATCATCAATAAGACCTCCTGTTTTTAACTTCTTTTTAAAATCTTGCACGTCGTAGCGGGTAATAACACTTCCGTTCACTACGGCCCTCACCTCTTCAACGATTTCACTGCTTGCGGAAAGCCAACCCACGAGGGGGAGCATAAAAAAAAGAATTCTTAAAATGGACATGTCTTCTCCAAATTCCAAGGTCAAAAAATTCAAGGATATTAATTGCTAATTGAGCACTGTCTCAACACGAAGAGATTTTAAAAGTTCTGCGTTCTTACTAAAGTGAGCGTCTTTGATCTGGTCGTTTAGCCACTTAGAGTAAAAAGCCTGCTCTCTATCGGCAATTATCCGTGCATGGATGGTATCTTTGACTTCAACAAATTTCAACTCACCTGAGGACCTTCTCTCAAGAACCTGTATGATGTGATAGCCGAATGGGCTTTCAATGACCCCAGTAAATTGGCCAGGGCGCTTCGAGAAGGCTTCGTCGAAGGCTTGAAAGTCTCCCCTTTGTACCCAGCCCACCAAGCCTCCTTGAGTCCGCTCCTCAGATTCCGAAAAGTCCTTAGCAACTTCCGAGAAGTCTTTTCCCTTCTTAAGAAGCTCTAACACTTGAGTGGCCTTTTCTTGTTTGGAAACAACAATCTGGCTAATTTTAATTTGTTCTTTTCTCGAATAGTCCTTTTGGTTGGCTTTAAAGTAGCTAAGCATTTCTTCATCTGTGGGCTGCGTAATCTGTTTTCTAATCCATTCGAAGAGTTTTCGTTGTGTGATAATTGGTTCCAAACTTGCGTTCCATTCGCTAAAAGTAACACCTTGAGAAGAAAGTGACTCTCTAAAGGTAAGATCATCTGGGTACTGCTTCCGCACGAGTGCCGCCTCGGCATCGACCTCTTCTTTCGTGGGCCCCAACCCCTTCTCTTTAGCCCACTGCTTGATGAGGGTAGATTGCAAAAAGTCAGCAATTATCTCCGATTTGGCGCGCTCAATATTTTGTGAGCTCTTTGCACCAGCGGCGTCGTATACTTTCAATTTGTCGGCAAGGCGCTTGGAAAAAACTTCCAAGGTAAGTGCCTCATTGTTCACAACAGCGATGCTTTGTCTTTGAATGCGCGAGCCAGAGCCAGTACAACCGCTCAGCACAACCTGAAGACAGAAAGCTATTACGACGGGGCGTTTCGACCAATTTGGCCACATGCACCTTTGCGTTACCGCAGATCGTTTCATACAGCTCTCTCCCTAGCCCGGTGCGCAAGTTAATAGAGGCAGATTTTAACGGAAGACTTAAGGCTCTGTACAGATGAATCTCGGCTGTCTGGCCAAATCTTTAAGGTGCGCCTTAGTTGATAGCGCCTTTATTGATCTTCACAGGATACTTTTTCTTAAGCTCAGCAAAATATCTGTCAAACAGAGCTTTTCTCTTTTCTTCGAAGACTCCCATACGAACCTGTCTCATGTTGGCTTCAGCGTATTTTCGCTTTCCGTTCAAGAAAAGAATTTCAAATCCAAATGGAGTTTCAATGAGCTTGCTAATTTCACCACTGTCTAACTTCTTCGCCGTTTCATAGTATTCGGGAAGCAAAAACGTGAGTGCTGATTGCCAACCCATGTTACCACCAAGAGCCTTTGAAGTGGCGTCATCAGAAAAGTTTTTGGCAAACTGCTCAAACTTTTTCATTCTGTCATTTAATTTACCGACACCCTTTAAGCCGCCTTCGACGTCGGCGTATATCTTGTTAGCTCGGGTTTTTGCTTCAGCCTTTTGTTTTGCGTTGGGATTTGGCGGAAAGTTAATAACAATATGGCTTAAGTTGACCTCTGGATTTTTAGAATACCAAGATTTCATTTCTCTTTCGCTCACTTCAATGCCATTAACTCTTTCACCTAATTCCAGTTCCAAATGCGCCTTGTAGAGCTCCTGGCGAACTCTTTCTTTGAAGATAGGGTTTTCATCAACTTTCTTTTTCTCGGCCTCTTGGACGCCCATTTCAAAGCGGATGAGGTCTTCTAAAAACAATTCTTTTGAAGGGGGATTTGGTGTGAGAGATTTTACTTGGTCGTATTGTTTCAAAAACTCTTGTAGAGAAATCTTTTTCTTGCCGACTTCAGCCACAACAGTTTGGCTAAAAGAAACAGGCGAAAAACTTGTAAGAAGTGCGAAAGAAAGAACGAATAAGCATTTAGTCATGTTTCACGAATCCTTGTGCAGAGAGTCCTGTTTATAACGCTAGCAATCACGCCTTGAGCTATCAATAAGATTGGAAGCCAACTGACTGCACGCATTAATTCTAAGCGTAAGTTCTTTTGCCAGCTCTTCGGATCGACTTTGGTCTTGGTCGAAGGAAACCTCCATCGGTTCTCCGAAGACAAGAACTACTTTTGAGAATGGCAAAGGAAGGAAAGCTTTGTTCCAACTTTTGTGAAAAACGTAGCTTCTAGAAGATCTTGCAGCGCACGGAAAGATCAATGCCCCTCCATGCCGGCTGATCTCGAACACGCCAGGCTTCGGGACATGGATGGGACCTTTGGGACCATCTACGGCGATGGCCGGAATTCTGCCGACTTTCGTAGTACGAATTATCCCAACCAGTGCTCGTGCTCCATTTCGGTGTGATGAACCTCGCGTCACTTGTATCCCGAATCCCTTGAGAACTTTTGCCATCAGCTCGCCGTCTTTACTCTGAGAAACGATAGCCGATAGAGGGTACTCCTTTGCGTAAGCAACGAGTGCCAATTCATCTCCGTGCCAAAAAGCGAATATACATTTCTGATTATCTTTGAGTGCAAATCGTAAAGATTGCGACTCGTGGATCTCTCTTCGCCACGTAAAAGAAATGAGGGTGTATACCCACCTGATCAATGTGGCTAGCAAAGCAAATTCCTTAGAGAACTTTCTTGAGTTCTTCTTTTAGCGGATCAAACAGTTGAAAAAAGTCTGCGACAACACCATATGTCGCCTTTTTAAATATAGGTGCTTCAGGATTTGAATTAATAGCAACTATGACTTTGCTAGAGCTCATGCCCGCTAAGTGTTGAATCTGCCCCGAGATACCGCATGCGATATAAAGATTCGGAGCCACAGTTTTGCCTGTTTGACCAACTTGAATCGAGTGCGGAACCCAGCCTTCGTCAACCACTGCGCGCGAGGCTCCTACGGTAGCGCCCAAAATCTCAGCAAGCTCTTCAAGCTTTTTAAAGTTCTCAGGAGCCTTTAGGCCACGGCCCCCAGAAATTATTTTACTCGCTTCGGTGAGGTCCGCCTGCTTGCCGCTACCAGAAACGACTTCTTTAACTTTAACTCGTTCATTTGGCGTCAGACTGAGTGGTTGAACTGGGGGAGTTTCACTTCCTGAAGGTGTTGGCTGCGGAAGTTGATTTGGCCTGAGTAAAAAGAGCTTAACGGGCTTTTTAAAGTTTACTTGAGCGCTACATTTACCTGAGAAAAAAGGCCGCCGCGCAGTTACTTCGCCCGTTTGTACGGAGACTTCCGTCACATCGGTCGCAAGGGCACCGCCGATTTTAACGGCGAGAGATGGAAAGCTCTCTCTAGCCATCACAGAGTTAGAGGCAAGAATCAGGTTTGCTTCAAAAGCTTTTGAAGCCTCAAAGAGCGACTGAAGGGCAAGCTCAGACGAAGGGGCTGTTGATCCTTCATATACGTACAACGTCTTGATATTTAAACCTTCAAGGGATTGAGCGGCCTTGGCTGCCGATGGTCCACAGGCCAATGCGGCTATCTCACAACCCTTCAGACTCGAGAATATCTCTAAAGAACTCTTTTTAATGGTGCCGTTTTCATGATCTAAGAAAACCAAAGCCTTATTCATATTTGTAACCCCTTATAAAATTTTGTTCGTGCTACACGGTTGGGCTCTACTCGTTGTTAAAAAAATGAGCGAGTTCTCAAAGTACCTTTGCTTCTTCTCTTAAAAGTCTAACCAGCTCTTTCGCTTGTGTGGCGGGATCGCCTTCAATCATTTTTACCGGAGCCGGATCTGGTGGGAGTTGAAAGTGTGAGAATTCGAGTCCGCGATCGCTCTCTTCTACACCGAGCTCCTTTGTTGTCATTTCGATAAGCTGCTTCTTCTTTGCCTTCATAAGCCCTGGCAAACCAACATAACGAGGCTTATTGAGTCCTTTGTCGCATCCTAAGACACAAGGAATCGATAAAGTAAGAATCTCCTTTGTGCCGCCGCCAACTTCCCGTTCGACTTCTACCGTTGAGTCTGAATATTCTGCTTTCGAAATTCCAATTGCACATGGAATGTCCAAGAAGGCACTCGCGTATTGGCTCACAAGAGAAAAGTTGCCATCGAAAGCCACTTTACCGCTAAATATGATATGTGGATCGCCGTTCTTCTTTAGGGCAGCGGCCAATGATTTTGCAGTCATCAGGGAATCCAGCTTTTGCCCTTCAGTGTCGATCCGAATTCCTTCATCACAGCCCATCGCGATGGCAGCAACGAGGGCCTCTTGAATGCGAGCTTTAGGGCCTACGCAAACGGCAAAAACTTTTGCAGATGGATTCTTGGCCTTAAACTGAAGAGCTTCTTCTATGGCGTGTTCATCATAACGATTGATTATCCATTTCGCCACAGCACTTTCATCGATACCGGAGCCATCATTGAGTAACTTAATCTTCGTTTCGGTATCTGGGACTTGTTTCAAAAAGACGTAGATATTCACAGTGTCGTCTCCAATCGTTGATCTTTTGCTTTATCCAATGAACCAAAAGATATCCACAAAATACACCAACTTATCCACATTCAGCCCGATAGCGCAGCGCAATCACTAAATCTAGGGGTATGTAGTAAAAGATTTTTACTCAGTAGGACTTAATAGGAAGGGATGGGAGGCCTCAGGGCCACCTAATTTTGCTGCATCGAATAAGAAGGGGCTCCCAATTGGAGGCCTCGGGCATTAACTCATTGCAGCTGATTGTCCACAAGAAAACTTCGAGGGTCTCCTAAACCAGTAGATAAGGTTCCTTCGCCAGAATTTGAAGAGACTCCTCCAGAAGATTTCTGCTGAGCTTTCTGAAATAACTGAGCAATGTGGCGCTTGTTAGCTCCAATGAAAATATTCTCGAGCTCTGCCCGGTCCAAACCGAGGACATTAATCAGGGTGATAAGCGCCTCCTCTGGAACCATAGCTTGACCCTTTTCAATGCGGCCCAAGAACTGAGCTGAAAAGCCCAAATGCTCTTTAACTTGTCTCTGGGTAAGACCAAGCTGAACGCGCCGAGTTCTAACGTATTGTCCCAGTGCACGCGCTAATTCATCATTATCCATTTTGCGCCTCCGAACTAAACCTAACAACCTCATGCAATGGATCAAACTGTTTTAGGCTCCATCCGAAAATCCTGAAGAGAATTCCGGCGGCAGCAAACTAAGCAAGTTTAGTCTCAGACATATTGATGCAACCGAAGGTGCTTTTCTATTCTTAAATTTACCAAATCAGGCATATCAAGCTGGCAACAATGAGACCCAAAAGGTATTATCTCTAATTCGCTGCCGCTGATTCGTTCATGAATCTCCTGCTGGTATTTGAGCGGCGTGACGCGATCCTTCGCCCCGCCGATTATCAGCGTAGGCGCTTTCACTCTCTCAAATGCTGGTTTTGCATCATAGTGAATGATGTCTTCGGTAAGCTTTAGAAAAACCGGCACCTCGACATTGGCTACGCCGCTTCCATAAATTTCTATGTCGCGAAATGAAGTGAGATTAAGATTAAACCCACCCAGTAGCCCCGTAATCAGACCCGAAAGTGGGTTCGTATTGAGATTTTGCCAAAGATACTTAGTGGAGCTGGGCATTTTTGAGTAGACAATTTGAGCACTTTCCACCGCGCGATCGAGGGGCAATCCAAACATATCCTTGAACGGGTTTTGCGCAAAACCATTGATCATAATCATCGATGAAACTCTTTCAGGCTCGAGATCATAAATTCTCGCCATAACTTGAGCACCCCAACTGTGCCCAATAAAAGCCGAGGTTTTTATTTGAAGATGATCAAGTAAACCCCACGCGTCTCTTGCGATTGCGTCGAGGCTGAGGTTCTCAAGTCGACTTGGCATTGGCGTTTTGTGGTGCCCGCGAAAATCGTACATTATCAGTTGGTATTGACTTGCCAGCGCACGCACCTGATGTCGCCAATGATTCATTGTGCAGACTATCCCGTAGCAAAGTACAATTGGCAGGCCTTCGCCATGAATTTCGAAATAAATGGGTGTTTCGTCAAAACCGATAAAGTAATCGGCCTTCTTTGGAATCATCACGCCTTGAGAACCTCTACTCGGAAAACATAAGGACCGAACTCATAAGTTTGGCCAGACTTTAAAGTTACCTTTTCTTCGCCATTTAACTCGCACTGAATATCACTGCGGGTCACACTCTGTAGTTGTAAGTTTTTAGACCCCAGTGATGGATCTGTCAGTCGAATATCAATATTTTCGTAACCGAAATCTCTCGGTAAATAACTCAAAAACCAAGTTGTGCCCGCCTCTAGGCCAGTGACGCATGTGACCTCAACGGGATTTTCGAGAATGGTAAACTGAGACGGCTTTCGATGCGAAGATAGAGCCTCCACTTGCGATAAAAAATCCTGAATGGTCACCTTGTTTTCAGGAGGAGCAGGCGGGGCGCCGATCGATCTGTTTGGATTCACTGGCCGGTTGGGCTCTGACGACTTTTCTTCGACAACTTCAATATCCGTGTTTCCAATTCGAAACTGGGTGCCAGGCTTCAGCAGGATGCGGCGGGTTTTTTTACCCAGGTATCTGATCCCATTAGCAGATCCAAGATCAACGAGCTCCCAGACGCCCTCATCCAGACATTTGACCTCAGCATGCCTTGAGGAAACCTTAGGATCCAAAAGAGAAATGGCTGTGGAAGAGCGACCCACAACGTCCCCCGCATTGAGCCGAAACTCCTGGCCTTTTCGCGGACCACTTAAGAGGCGAAATCTAAGTATCATTCTCACTATTTTGGCGTTATCCGAGCTCATAGGCACTCATTTTGTTGTTTCACTAAGGGTTCCATGCTAAAGGAGAGGACCGCTTAAGAGAATGAAACCTTGCTCCCACTAAATGGTTGGGGGCTTTAACCGAAAGGAATTCAATGGCTACGGAAGTCGTGCGCCCCTACGAGGGTATAGTCATCGTTCACCCAGATGCGTCTGAGGCTGAGGTGAAGCAACTCATAACGAAGAATAAGTCCATTATTGAGGAATATAAGGGCGCAATTAACCACGTCGATAGTTGGGGTAAGCGAAATCTTTCAAATCCTATCGAAAAGCAACGTCGGGGGCAGTACCTTCATTTTACATTTAAAATCAATAACTCAGGCATTGCTGAGTTAGAGCGAACAATGAGAATCAATGACAAAGTTCTCCGCTTTATGCACATCCGTCTTGGCGACTCGACAGATCTCGGTAAATATGTGGAACAATTCAAAAAAGAATTGGCAGAAAGCCTGGCAAAAGAAAAAGACCGCGAGCAGAAGTTTGCTGCGAAGCGAGCAGCGAGGTCTCCGGGACCAAGTTCAGGAATGTACTCTTAAAAGGACCGGTTTCTAGAGATGAGGCAGCTCGCTCGAAATTCATTGCTGTTTAGTTGGCTAACAGCAGCCGGCTTAACGCCCGTAGCTTTTTTGCTAGCGGGAGGGCCGCTTATCGCTCAGAAAGAAAACATAGGAGCTTTTAGGTTTCTTGGCCTGTCGGTACTGTGTTGTGGAGTGTTTGCTGCCTTTCAAGCGTGGAGTTTGGTCGTATTGTTTCTCACTGTAGAATTGGGAGTCCTGAGCCTTTGGATTTTTCAAAAGAAAGAAATAGCTACTGCGGAAGAATTGATACGGGCGTTCGCACTCATGGTGGGCTGCCTTGTAACTATTTTGGTAGCTTGGCAGCAGCTTGGTTTTGATGTTGTCGACTCTGCAAATTACTACATTATGCAGATATTCAATCAACTTGCGGCTCTTCAGCAGACGCCTAAGTTTGATGCCGCCTTGTTGCTGGATCAGATGCCGTCATTATTAGCAATTGGATGTTGGTTGCTTTTGTGGACTACAGTTGCCACTGAGGATTTCTTTCGAAGGGTTTTCAACCGAGAAACCAGTGGGCTTAAAAGCTACGGGTTTTCTAGAAGCTTTCGACTGCCGGCGTGGGTAATGTGGTTGAGCCTTGTGGCCGTGCTATTGGCGTTTTCAGAGGGGCCAATTCCTGACTGGGTGGGAATCGTGGCTTTAAACGTTTTTAATGTTTTGGTTATTTGGTTCTTTTTTCAAGGTCTCGCTGTGGCACAAAACTTCTTTGATTTTTTGTCTCTGAGTCCTTTGTGGAGAGTTCTTTTTTATGTGCTTTTTGTCATACAGATGGTTCTCATGGTGGCAGCAATTGGTTTTTTAGATTATTGGTTTGAATTTAGAAAAAAGATGAATAAGCGTGCTACCTCTTGGTTGCAGTAGCTTCGAAGTGTTTATTAAGAGTAGGAGTGAGTAATGAAGGTGATTCTTAAGAACGACGTAAAAGATGTTGGCCGCGCCGGTGAGCTGGTGAATGTAAAAAGAGGATTTGCAAGAAACTTTTTGCTTCCTCGAAAGCTTGCAGTAGAGGCGACTGAAAAGAGAGAAAAAGAATTTGCTCATTTGCAGCAAATGGCCGAAGTGAGAAAAAAGAAAGCTGTAGAAGCGAGGAAAGCCGTTTTGAGTAAGATTTCTGGTCTCACATTGACCTTCAAAGTGGATGCAGCAGAAACCGACAAGATTTTTGGTTCAGTAACTAACCTGGATATTTCTAAACAACTCTCAGAGCAAGGTTACGAAGTGGATCGCCGTGATATTCTCATCGAAGAGCCTATCAAGATTCTGGGTCAGCATAAGGCAATTGTTAAGTTGGGCGAAGGCATGACGTCCGAATTGAAAATCTCGGTAGAGAGAGATTCGTAAGTACTACTGAGCTAACATTGGGGGGGAGTTGGGGTGAACACTAAAACGCCTCCACACAATCTGGAAGCTGAACAGTCCGTAATTGGCGGGCTTATGCTTGATCCCAATGCCTGGGATCAGGTCGTAGATATTTTATCCGAAGCAGATTTCTATAAATCGGCCCACAGGACAATTTTTTCAACTATTCAAGATCTTCAAAACAAAGGACAACCGGTTGATATTTTAACCGTGTCTAGCATGCTCAACGATAGAGACCAACTTGGTGCAATAGGCAGTGCTGGGTATTTGGCAGAAATCATCGACAGCACACCCTCTGCCGTAAACATTAAAACCTATGCGGAGCTCATAAGAGAAAAATCTCTTTTAAGAAGAGTCATTTCAACCGGATCGGAAATCATAGAAGAGGCTTACGGCGGCGACTATGGCTCGGTGGATGAGTATGTGGATCGCGTGGAAGCCAAAATCTTTCAAATTCTAGATAAAAGAAAAACGGCGGGGCTTGTGCCGGCCAGTGAAATTGTAAGAGCCAGTTTAGAAAAAATCGAAGAGCTGCATCAAAGGAAAGCGTCCATCACTGGAATTGCTACCGGCTTTGATGATCTTGACAAGATGACGTCAGGGTTTCAGCCCGGTGAATTGATTATCATTGCGGCCCGCCCTTCAATGGGTAAGACAGCCCTTGGTTTGACCATTGTTAATAACATTGCATTAAAATCGAAAAAGAAAGTTGCTTTCTTCTCCCTTGAAATGGCTCGTGAGCAGATTATGGTGCGTATTTTAGCGTCAGCTGCAAAGATAGAGATGGGTGATTTGCGAGTCGGAAGGGTGCCAGATTCTTCTTGGTCGAGTCTCATTTCGGCGGCTTCTGAAATTAGCGAATCAGATTTGTATATCGACGACACTTCGGCAATTAGTCCATTCGAGATACGAGCAAAATGCAGAAGGTTAGCAGCTCAAAAAGGATTAGATCTGATTGTGATAGATTACTTGCAGATCATGGATCTCAAACAAAGGGTCGAAAGCCGCGAAAGAGCTGTTTCTGAGATTTCTCGAACTCTTAAAGCGATTTCAAAAGAGCTCAAAGTACCAGTTGTTGCCCTCGCCCAGCTTAATCGTGGAGTGGAAGGCCGCTCCGATCGAAGACCAATGTTGTCCGATTTGCGTGAATCCGGCTCAATTGAACAAGATGCTGACGTGATCATGATGATTTATCGGGATGAATATTACGAAAAAGATCAGAGCGAAACTAAGGGTGTCGCAGAAATTATCATTAACAAACAACGAAATGGCCCTACTGGAACGGTCAAGTTGGCCTGGTTAGCCAAATACGGAACTTTTGCAAATCTGGCTCCTGATAGTCTTATGTCGCCGCCCCTCTCGCCAGCTCCACCTAGCTATAAGCCCGGCGCGCCTCGTGCGTCTGGGGGAATTCCCAACCTCGCCCCCGGCAAGTCCTAGGTACCCCCGGCTTTCTCTCATGACTTCTCTTCCAGACGAAGGTCTCAGGCCAGTATTCACCTTTTCCGTAAGTTGATGTGTCCTAAGTTTGTGGGAGTGGATGAGATGGGATCCATTTCTAGACAGAGGGGCAAGGATGTCGCTTATTGATGAAGTTATACGTACAATAAATCTTCCAGAATCTCTTTCTGAAAAGCGTTTTCAAGAACTCTGCACTGAGCGCAAAGTTGATCGTGCAAACTGTTCTTTAGAAGAGCTAAGAAGTCTAGCAGCAAGCCTACTTCAAGAAGTTCTCGTCGAACTCAAAGAAGAGAAAAAATGCGGGCCGTAAATCAAGTTGTACGAGCAAAGATGACCCGCTGCTGATGTTTATTAAGAGAATCTTCGTTTACGAATCTTATAGGCGTCAATTTTCTTTTTCAGTGTGTTGCGATTGATACCTAGCATCTGAGCAGCCTTTAATTGGTTGCCTCTGTAGGCTTTAAGTGCCAACTCAATGAGAGGTCGTTCAACTTGCTCAATGACGAGATCATAGAGCCCATTCAAATCAACTTCGGCTTCCTTCTGTTGTTCAAAAAGAACTTCAAGTTTGGAGCGTACCAACTTTTCTAAAGAAACATTTTGTAAGTTGGCTACAAACAACCTGTTTGGAGAATCGGGCTTTAATGACATGAATTACTTAAACTCCGCGTGCTTCTGGTCCCCAAATATACTTATGTTGCTGCAATTGCAACCTAACACGCAGACCGGAGGTCAAAATTTTTTCTGCCAACCACTGCGGAGAAACCTGTGAGTGGCTGGGACTAAAAAGCACAACATTCTTCTCTGCTAAGCCATATGACTTGACAAAACTCTTTGACCACAAAAAGTCTTCATCTGAACAAATAACAAATTTGAATTCGTCAGTCGGCGATACAAAATCCAGATTAGAAAATAAGAACTTTCCTTCTTCTTTGCTATCCGGAGTCTTAACGTCAATTACCTTTTTAGCCCTGGTGTCCAATCTATCGACGGGCATCGTACCACTGGTTTCTACAGAGACCATGTAGCCAAGATCCAGCAATTGCTTTGTTAGTTCAATAGAAGCAGGCTGGACCAAAGGTTCGCCGCCAGTTATGCACACGTAATCGCCAAGAAAACTCTGAACCTTCGATACGATTTCTTCGAGAGACATTTTTTTGCCCTCATAAAATGCATACTCCGTATCGCAGTACTGACATCTTAGGGGGCAGCCGCTTGTTCTTATGAAAATGGTGGGGTTTCCCGCCCAGGTAGACTCGCCTTGAATGCTAAAAAAAATCTCATTAATCTTCATATTTGATGATGGCTCTGTCTAGAAATAGGGATACCACCTGACAAAGTCAAAGAATCCCCAATAAAATGGTACTGTGACAAATCCAAAAAGAAACTTCAAATCCGACGTCATCGTCTTGAGCCTATTATCAGCCAGTGTTTTTCTCGTAGCCTCTCTGCTTACTTATCATCCTCAAGACCCCTCTTGGAACTCAGTAGGAGACTCTGTACGGAACGTCCGGAATGCCTGTGGCTGGGTGGGAGCATTGGTTGCCGACGGATTGTACCTTCTATTTGGAGGTGTGGCCTGGTTCGCTTCAGCTATTCTTATCGTGCCGGTAGTGAAACGACTGGGGATTGGTAGGCAAAGTTCGGCTAACTTACACCCGGTATTGTCTCTGATAACCCTTATTTTTTTGGCATCTCTGGCGAGTCTTCACTTCAAGGAATTTTCTTTTTTTGAGGGGCACGTCCTTAGCGGTGGAATTATCGGTGTGTTTTTAGCAACTCACTTAAAAGGGCCACTAAATGAAGTTGGCAGTGCCTTATTCTTGTGGACGGGCTTTCTTCTGTCTCTGTTAAGTCTGACTCAGCTGGACCTCAGAAATTTCAGTGTTTTCATAATAGATAGGACGGCCTTCACCATGAAGACGATTTGGTACCTTCTGACAAATCTATTCGGTAAGGCAAAATCAACCATTGTCAGGCGAGCAACTATGAAAAAAGAGAAGGGTATTGATTTTTCTCCACAACCCGTTGAGTCGGATCAAAGGGCGAATGCAGTATCCCTTTCTGGTGCTAAAAAAGTTGTCGACTGGCTACTAAAAGACAGCCCTCAAGAAGATGAAATACCTCGCTCTGAAGAGCTCAGCTCGACCATTAGGTCGCGCCTTTTTGCCAAAGAACAAAATCCGGTGAAAACAAAAAAGAAGATCAGCCTCAAGGCAATCATCAAAGTCGAAAACTGGATGCTTCCGAAATTAGATTTGCTCGAGGAACCCAAGACTCTCAAGTCTGGAGTCGATAAAAAAAGTATTGAAAAAAATATTCGCCTTTTAGAAGACAAACTTTCGCAATTTTCGGTTAATGGTAAAGTAACCTCAGTAAGAACAGGGCCTGCTGTCACACTTTTTGAATTTAAGCCGAATGTAAATGTGAAACTCAGTCGAATCACCGACCTCGCGGACGATTTGAGTTTGGCTCTAAGCAGCGAATCTCTGAGGATCATAGCTCCCCTCCCCGGTAGAGACGTGGTGGGCATAGAGACGTCTAATGCCGATCGCGAGACGGTGTTTCTGAGAGATCTTATCGAGAGCACGGATTTTTGGAGCGACGAGGTAAAGCTTCCTTTAGCACTTGGCAAAAAAGTGGACGGGGAAACTCAACTGGCCGATCTCAGAAAAATGCCTCACCTGATGGTTGCCGGCACCACTGGCTCGGGCAAATCGGTTTTTGTTATTGCTACACTCACGTCGCTGTTGTTTCGGCATTCTCCGAAGACACTCAAATTGGTCTTGGTTGATCCGAAACAAGTAGATTTGGCTTCGTTTTATAAAGTGCCACATTTGGCTTTACCGCCTGTCCAAGACGCAAAAAAAGCTGTACTCGCTCTTAAATGGGCAGTTCGAGAGATGGAAAAGCGTTATCGCTCGATGTCGAGATTTGAAGTTAGAGGCATAGACGGTTTTAACGAAATGGCCGCTCAGTTCACCGCCGAAGACCTTGAAGTCTACACCAAAGAAAATGAACAGTTGATTGAAGCCGGCAAGCCCAACAAAACTTTTTACTTTGAACCTCTTCCTTTCATGGTGATCGTAGTTGAAGAGTTTGGCGATCTTATGGCGGTGGATAAAGGCAATGTAGAGGGGCTGGTTGTGCGCCTTGCGCAAATGGCGAGGGCGTGCGGAATTCATCTCATACTAGCAATGCAGTCACCTAGGAAAGACGTCGTAACAGGTTTAATTAAAACCAACATACCGGGGCGAATTAGTTTCAAAGTGGCTTCGAAAATGGATTCGCGAATTATTTTGGACGAATCAGGGGCCGAAAGACTCCTCGCAAAAGGAGACATGCTTTTCTTGGCTCCAGGAATGTCAAAGCCAGAAAGACATCATGCGCCCTGGGTTTCTGAACAAGAGGTTTCATCAGTCTGTAAGTTTTGGTCTGACCAATCTGAGCCTGTGTACGATCCAGATGCAGTTAAATGGTTAGACCAGGCAGAAAAAGGCGGAGAGCCTTCTTTCTCAAATTCAGGAGACGAATTCGCCGACGAAAATGCATTTGACGAACGGTACGACGAAATTCTCGCGTTTGTTGCTACTCAAAAAGATATTTCAGCCTCATTGTTGCAGCGTCGTTTCAAGCTTGGATATCCCCGGGCCGCAAGGATGATCGAGATCTTCGAAAAAGAGGGTGTGGTAGGCCCATCAAACGGCAGTAAACCTCGATCGGTACTGATTCAAAAAATATAGCTGTGATGCGGCTTGGTTTTAGTATTAGCTGTTAGTCAGTAGGCGTTTCTTATTTGCTAGGTTCATGATAGAAATGGACCTATGCGGGCTTGTTTTTTTCTAACGGTTATTCTTTCTTTTAGTATTGGATTGGCGAGCGAGCCTTCGGCTTCCGCCCAAAAATCAAAAAAGATTAGCGCCAATAACGCAGAAAAGGTCGGACTGGCGCAAGTCAATGCTCAGGCTCTCGAAGATGCCAAAAAGGCAACTTTGGCGCGAGATCGCGTGAAAGCAAGTGAAAGTCTCCTTGTGGCAATTAAATCTGAGAAAAAACCCTCTAAATTATCTGAACTTAAAGGCATGCTTTCCAAAGTGAGCACGCAATTTTACACAGAGGCGGGTCAGCAACTGTTTGAGCTTGGCAGAAGCCTATACTCCACCGATGCCGCATCAGCGAGTACTCGCTTTCGAGATGCTTTTCAAAAAGAAACCATGAACACTTTAGTTGGTCTTTACCTGGCAAGGGCAGAGCTAGCGATTGGGGACTGTGATAGTTCTCTAAAAGAAGTACGTAAAGCAAGGTCAATGGACCCGTTTGATCCAAATTTGATTCTTGTGGAGCTTCAAGCGTTAGTTTGCCTTGGAGAGCTCGAAAGATATCAGTCCGCCCTCGGGTCAATAGACTCGGATTCGGCAAAAGAGCTAGAGCCCTATTTGTCTGTATTAAAACTGCAGGTTCAAACTATAGAGAGGGAGTTTGCGAGCGCTCAGGAGAGTTTTGAAAAAATTTCTTCAGCACACCCTGAGTTTCCTGAGATATACTACTGGGGAATTCAAATAGGCAAGGCATTGAAAAGCTCGACAAAGCCATATAAAGAAAAATACATTCAGCTTTGTCAGAAGTTAGGCAAAGATGCACGTACCCGGTTTGCTAAAGAGCCTCGAGTGTGTGGTGCTCTTGCAGATGTAGAAAGTACCGTTGAGGAAAACTTGTGAAGCTCATTTTTGAGACAATTTTAAATTTACGCCGACAACTACGGCTTCTTGTCACAGTGATTATGTTAGGGGTGCCGCTTTTTTCGCTACAGGGATGTGGAGTAAAAGGCGATCCTTTGCCCCCCGTGACGCCGCTGGAACTTACGCGAGGTGGTCCAAGAGCGCATAGGGTGCCAGAAGAAACCAAGCCACTTGTGATTCCGCCAGACTCTTTGAAAAAAGCTAATGATCCAAATGCCGCTGAACGAGAAAAAAGTCGAAGCGAAATCGACAAGCAGCCGAAAAAAAAGAAAACGCGAAAGCAAGGCAAGTAGCTCTCATGAAGTTCCTCAAAATCCATGGTACAGAAAACGACTTTGTATTCTTCGACACATCTGAGATTACAAACGAGGAAGTGTTTGTAAAGCAGATTCCCGAAATCTGTCATCGTAGAGTGGGCGTGGGCGCCGACGGGGTCGTCGTGATAGCAAAAATGTCGAACTACTACGAATGGAAGTACTACAATTCCGATGGGAGCGCAGCGGAGTTTTGCGGCAATGCTGTTAGGTGCGCAGGAGCGTACATTAAAGAGACTTATGGCGACCAAGGAGAGATTAAGTTAAAAACTGATGTAGGCACAATTCGGATTGATAGCTTAGATCATAGCAACTTTAAAGCGCACTTGTCGTTTCAAGCTCAAATCCTCAAAAAAATAGAAGTGCAGGGCCACGAGAGCTACTTATGTCAAGCGGGAGTTCCTCATGTGGTCATACTTACGCCAACTCAAGGAAGGGGGGAGCTCTTAAAAGTAGCCCAAGATGTTCGCTCTTCGGGCGAGACTTACTCAACATGGAATATCACTTTCGTGAAGTCTGGAGAGCCCACGCAGGCAGTGACTTTTGAACGAGGCGTAGAAGACTTCACACAAAGTTGTGGATCAGGCGCGATTTCTGCCGCGTATGTAGTAATGTCCACAAAGCAATCCGATAAGGTGATAATTAAAATGCCTGGAGGATTGATTAAGGTCGACAAAGTAGAAGGCGGCACTCTATTAGAAGGACTTGCAGAGATAGCATTCTCGGGTCATTGGAGATTGACATGAATTTACCGAACTGGTCGGGAGTCATCACAGCATTGGCAACACCCTTTATTAAGGGTGAGGTAGACTGCGAGTCATTAACCAAACTGATAGATTTTCAAATCCGCAGCGGTGTTGGTGATTTTGTTGTAAACGGAACAACGGCGGAAAGTCCGACACTGTCGCGACAAGAAGTCGAAATGATTTACAAACAAGTACGAGAGACACTCCCTAAAACTTCAAGAATTATTTTGGGTACCGGTTCGAACTCCACGGCAAAAACAATTGCTAACGGTAAACTGGCAAAAGAATTGGGGGCAGATGCTTGTTTGGTTGTTGTTCCTTATTATAACAAGCCAACTCAAAAGGGATTGCTTAAACATTTTCTCATCGTGGCAGAGAGCTCCGACCTACCGGTAATCCTTTACAATGTGCCATCAAGAACGGTTGCAAAGTTAGAACTCGACACAATTGCGCATTTATCTCAGCATCCCAATATAGTGGGAATCAAAGAAGCTTCAGGAGATATAGAATTTCTCAAGGAGATTAAGAAGGTCGTTCCAGAAGATTTTTCGTTACTCAGCGGAGATGATTTTACGATTGATGAATTTGTAAGAAACGGTGGACACGGTGTTATTTCCGTCTTCTCGCACATTATTCCTGGCGTATTGGCGGAGTATTTCTTAGAGATTTTCTCCGAAAAACCATCGCCTGTTAATCTTAAGAGGTACGACCGACTCTGCAGCGCTTTGTTTGAGTACCCAAACCCAGTTCCAGTAAAGCGGGCTCTTTTTCAGATGGGCATTTTTCGCTCCGACGAAGTCAGGTTACCTCTTGTGTCGTTAGAAGACGATGAATCCGAGCGAATCATTGGCGCTTTAAACGAGGTGGGTCTATGACTAAAATTCTCTTAGTGGGGCCGAATGGCAGAATGGGCCGAGCCATAAAGGATTGCGTAGCTAAAAGCAATGAATATGAAATTACTCGAGAGCTGGATAGCAAATCTTGGAAAAATGCGGTCGAGGAAAAAGCAAAGGTAGATGTCATTATTGATTTTTCCCTTCCAGCGGCGCTGAATGATGTTGTTAAGCTCGTGGAGTCTCACAATGTGCCGCTTGTGTCCGGAGTTACTGGTTATTCTCAAGCTCAGTTACAGCAGATCGGTAAACTTTCACAAAAAGTACCGATTCTTCACTCGCACAACATGTCACCAGGTATAGCGTGGTTGAGAAGAGTGCTTAGTCAAGTCCCTATTGAGTGGAAAACCCAAGCGCACTTGATTGATATCCATCACAAAGAAAAGCGCGACACACCTAGCGGAACTGCTAAAACGCTCGCCGAAGATTTAGGAGTATCCATTGAGCAAATTTCATCGATCAGGAGTGGCAGCGCCATAGGGTTACACTCGGTGATATTTTCCCTTCCAGATGAAGAACTTGTCATAGAGCACCGAGCTCTCAGCAGAAACCTTTTTGCGCGTGGAGCATTGCAGGCGTCACTGTGGATTCAGAATAAGCGGCCGGGTCTTTATTCAATGGTTGATATGTTCTCTTAGCGAGGTGAGTTTGTCGTCGAAAGTAGAAATAGTTATTGGGCTTTGCACACTCAGCGGAGACTTTAAGAAAGGCTTTTCAAAGGCGTTGGAGCTGTGCCGCAATTTCATCAATACTGAGGAACTATCTCAAGTCTATCGGTACGGTCGAATTGGCCTGGGGGGGCCATATCAACGCGAAATTATATCGATGGCCCTAAGGGGAACCACCATGCTTGACCCCGATGAGATAGCTCAACAATTGCTCAGCTGGAACGCCTCAGGGGGCCAAGCGGTTATATTGCTCTATTCTGACCTTGTTCAACTTCGCCCCGACTTGCCCATTCCCAATCCCTTGCTGGTTGAAGAAGATTATTACTTAGAGACTGCCCGCGAAGTCGCACGAAACTGGGTACATCCCATACTTAACAAAACTTTAGAAGTAATCTGGCGGGAGCGCGCGCCAGAATTCAAAGGTGAATTTCTTTATCAAGGAAAATCTCTTCTCTCTGAATTCGAAATTACTTAGAGTTGCTGCAAAAGAGCTTTGCCAATGCTTCCGACGTTTTCACCATTTCGTTTGGAGACGCCATGATAGAATAGCCAAAGCTTACCATTTTCTTCAACTAAAGTAGAGCCAAAGAGTCCGGTTTCATGTGTCAAAGAAGTTTCAAGGCCGGAGTCGTGCCAGGACGTTCCGTTGTTTTCACCCAAAAGAAAAGTCCAAAAATTATCAGAGGTCACAGACCCATTACCGTTTTGTGTGAATCTTAATGCCCATATACCTTGTTTGGAGAGTTTGCTGGTAGCCGGGCTCCAGCCCACAAGGTAGTTCTTGTTCGCATGTCTAAATACATCGACGTGAAACGGACCAGGAGAAGGTTTCGAAGAGTGAAAGCTCGATACTGCAGAAACGATGGAGCGATTTGCCTCTGGCCAAATCGTTCCGTCGGCACTCGTTGCGTGTACAAGTACCGTGTCGGCCAGTTCGCTAGAAGTTACTTGGTAGAACATATGCCATGTTCCCTCGGGCCCACTCGAACTATCCGAAACATCAAAATAGACTGTTTGATCGCCGAGAAAACTTTTACCGTTGAAATACTCCCATGATTTGGCAGCGCTGAGGACAGGAGTCGGGTGTTTGACGTAAATACTTCCGTCGTACTCAGCGTATCCGATTTGATAGTTTCTTATGGCGGAGTCCTCTCGCCAACCTGTATAGTAAATCCGATCAACCCATTTACCTTGTGAATGATCATAGCCCTTTACATATTTTGGTGTCTCCACAGCTCGGGCATCCCAAGCATTTGAATCTATTGAAGGACTAAGGACTTCTGTTAAGATAGTCCATTTATCTGCGGTTGAGTCTAAAGTATTACCGCTGGGAAGCTTTGCCAAAACAATGTAGAGTTTGATTGGCCAGTCCTTTATTGAGGTAAACAACATAAACCAAGTATCGCCAATTTTGAAGACGTCAGGATCGGTAGCCGTCGTCCAACCGCCGGTAAGAGATTTTCCATCGAAAATGAGAGTTTCATCAGCCGAAGAAACTGAAGGTTCAAATTCAAACTCCGCAGGCGGTAATAGTTCAAACTGAGTAGTCGGTGTATTTGTCGCTGTTTGATTCTGAGAGCAGCCTTGGTTACTTAACACTACGAGGAGCCCAGAAAATAAAAAAAACAAAGTAAATCTCAAAGCCACCCTCACCCGGGAGTAAAATTTCACGATATCAACTTTTCGGCTTAAATATGCCCTTCCGAAAGTGCTTTTTGAGTCGTTAAATGCGGTAAGCTGATTCGTTTTGAGACAATGGGCAACGGTGTTCGGGACGCAGCGTGTCCCAATAGTCGGGCCGTACCTACTTGCTTTTAAAACCTTATCGACCTAAACAATGGAGGCAAAATTCTAATTGAGTAGGGCTATTTTATGAGGACCTTGCCCTACCCGTAAGCGGTCCCTTAAGGAGAAGCCATGAAACTGTTTATTGATAGTGCAGATATTGAAGAAATTAAAATAGCTAACGAAAGAGGCTGGGTAGATGGAGTCACTACAAACCCCTCTCTCATAGCAAAGACCGGACGTGACCACTTAGAAGTGCTCAAAGATATCTGCCGCGAGGTGAAAGGTCCAATCTCGGCAGAAGTTGTAGGGCTACAAGCCGATATTATGTACCGAGAAGGTAAAGAGCTCGCTAAGATCCATGACAACATCGTGGTGAAAATTCCGATGACGGAAGAGGGGCTCGTGGCGGTCAAACGTTTCTCTAGCGAAGGAATTAGTACAAATGTGACTTTGGTGTTTTCACCGCTTCAAGCCATGCTTGCTGCAAAAGCTGGCGCATCTATGGTTTCTCCTTTTGTAGGCAGGCTTGACGATGTTGGGGCTGTCGGTATGGAGCTCATTCAGCAGATTGTTACGATCTTTAGAAACTACGATTTCAAAACGGAAGTCTTGGTGGCGAGTATTAGAAATCCGGTACATGTTCTTGAAGCTGCTATGATGGGTGCCGATATCTCAACACTTCCTCTTAAAGTTATGCAGCAGCTGACTAAACACCCTTTGACAGACAAAGGCATCGAGACCTTTTTGGCTGACTGGGAAAAGTCGCAGAAGAAATAACTTAATGCAGGGCCTTGAATGTTAAAGGGCCCTTAGTTATGTATTTTAAAGCGAGAATGATCGTATTGTTTTCACTTGCCAATTTTTTAATCTTTCGATGCAATGAACGAATTATGAAAGTGCTAGGATCTCGGTTGGGCAAGGCGCAACTAGCGTCGCTTTTTCTACTCTCCTTTAGTCTAGGTTGCTCCCATGGAGGGCATGTCATAGACGAACTTGGATATCCACTTTTGGATATCCAGCAAGTGGTTACTGACACGATTCCGGGGGGTGTTCAAAAAGTTTCGGTGAATAGGCGTGAGTATTCATCGAATCCCTATTCGCCAAAGAATTTGGATACTCAGGCTGAGTATCCAAAAGGCTATTTGGCTAAGGCTAAAGTGGTCATTTTAGGTGATCGACGCCCCTACAAAGTCGAGTCGAAGGTCTGGCTTGGAACCATTGAGAACAAAGTCTTTCAAGAATCTGAGATCGACGAAAGCCTTTCAAGACGGTTGGGTTTGGATATCCAAAGGAACCTGATTGAACGTCGTGAAAAATCAAACCTCATTGACGATTTTAGACCGTTTTGAGTATCCTGATTAAAGAGTAAGTGAGCTTTGAGGATTGCCCATATTTACTAAACAGTTTAGCTAGGCAGTCATAGCGGCACATCGTCTTGAATGGTGTCCTCAAAGGTGTCGTTAGAATTTGCGCTCTATGGAGGGAGTGTAGATTTGAAGTTGAGTTTTAGAGCCTGTATTTCGAATGTCTATATTCGAAGCGCTACTTTTGCGCTTGTGCAGGTTTGCGCGCTACCTTCGCTAACGGGCAGAGCTGATATTCGGTGGATTGAGCAGTCCTTAAAAATGCATGTCGATCGATCAGCATTGCCAAGTCTTGCCATTCAGGCCGAAAAGCAATTTCGTGAAATACTTGCTTCAGTAGAGACAAATAAAAAAAAACAACCTGGCCCCAACGCTCAGCCACTTCAGGATCCTTCGCCCTTAGATACACTTCCTGCGCGTGAAATCTATATTGAACCGATGCTCCTCTCTCACCTAACCTTTCAAGAATCAGGCAGAGAGCTTGAAGTGGGACTCGCGGCTAAGGAGACCACACAGTCACTGCACGAAACAACGGTGGCCGGTATAAGTTTAGATTCAAAAGAACTCCACGCTGAAATCCTTGCCTCTCTCGAGGCTACTCACCAAGGCACAAGCGCTCCACCCGAAGAGGTTCAGGCATTTCTTGAAGATCTTCCGGAGCATTTAAAGGTGCGAGCCGAGAGGGTGGCGGACCTTTCAAAAGTTTTGGCCGACGAATTCAAAGTAAACCGCGAAAAGAAAATTAGACAGACGCTCGAGCAGTACTCCCTTCAGGAGCCACCTTTGATTGCAGCGGCGAACACGCAGCTTGTACAACAGCGGATATTCAATGAAAGTTTGTTAAATACAAAGCAGTCTGTAAAAGAGGGCACAGAAACTGAATCAGGTACCCCATCAGTACAATCAGCAGCCGGAACCATTACAAGTTTGACGGGCCCATTTCAGTTGGGCGCAGGATTAATTTGGGTTCCTCAATATCGGTTTCAAGTCGAACAGAGAGCCGAGGGAAGAGTTGTCGCACAGGGTGCCATAGATCCGGCACAGGGAACTTTTAAGATTCCAATTCGAAAAAATGACGGCCAAATTGTTATTGAATTAAAAGACGAACGTGATGAAACAATTGGTCGCGGGACGTACGCTCTAAGTGCCATTACCAAAGGGCAAGCAAACACTCTCGCCCAGCCAATCAAACTTGAACGAACAGGTTACTCTACTTTTGTAGCAGCCCATGACAGAAATAAAATTGGTAAAAATGATTCCGGTATCAACGAGGCAAGCGTACTACTGAACGAGTCGACAGTTTCTAAAACAAATACAAACGGCGTTGCAAAAATGGGAGAGTGGTTAGATTCGTCATCGTTTGTTGTTCGGCTCGACCACGAAGCTTACTTTCCGACCACAACAATTTCTATGCAGTCGTCGCTGTCAGAGATTCCCATGCTTTCTGAAAAGTTAGTGGAAACATTTTTGCCAAACGACCGAACTTATAGGCGCAATCATGGGGCCCACGTCTGGGGTGTCGTCGAAGAAAACGGCACCAAGCTAAGAGGAGCTAAAGTCTTTCTCGTAGGGGAGAGCGGACGCATAGAGGCTAACTATCCTCAATCCGACAATGAGATGACAAATGGGTGGGGACTCTTCCACTTTTCTAACGTCAAACCGGGAGACTATTTTATCTCGGCTCAGATAGACCATCGAGATCTCGGCTCAAGAATGGCAAAACTCGAGGCCGGCAGATGGACTCCAATTATGTTTGATGTCGGCAGTGGTCTACAAACAGAAATGCTGATCTACGATGGATTGACCGGCAATCCGCTAGAGGGAGCTCTTTCTTTTGTTCCTTCTCAAAGGCAAAAGTCTTTCTCTTTAGGAAGAATTAAACTGAGAATCGCTAGTGGACCTGATGTTGCCCCCATTCAAACTCAGGTTCCAGGGTACTGGCCGCACAATGCAGTTAAGTTAAGAAGTTCGTCTGTAAATCAGTGGATACCCATGGTGTCTGAGAGCTGGTTTGCCTATCTCAACCAAAACTACAAAACAAACATCGACAAAAAATTAAGTGTCCTCGCAGGATTTCTAGCCGAGGGTGAAACATTTTTAGAAGCGAGTTTGCCGCAAGGATTTTCGCTTCTCTACTTTAATTCACAAGGTAGAGTCGTGAAGGCCGATGATCCTTCTTGTATTGGCTTTCTAGCCTATGGTCAGCCCGAAGGAATATTCACTATCGAGTTTGCATCGCCAAAGCAGGCAAGTACATCTTCTAGTGAAATTCTCGTGCGCTCTTCTCATGTAGTTTTAGCCGTTAATGGCGAAGTCGCCATCCGCCGCTAGCTATGTGTTAGCGGCGTTTGCGAGAGAGGGCTCTGCGAGTTTGGGATTTCTTTGGTGTCTCGGATCGCTCAAGTTTAGCAGTTAGCTTCAATTTTTCTTGATAGCTCTTTACAAAGTCGACTTTTCCCGGAGGCAAGTGTAGGCTATAAGACCGCGGAAGCGTAACATTCTTTGTTAGAGCCGTAGATTTTAAATCTGGATTGTAGAAGCGCAGTTCTTCGAGATTGAGTCCGGCCACCACTGCGATCGTCTTTGGGCGCATTCTTTGACTCAAAATAATTTGCTCAGTGACTAGCGGTTCACTCTTAAACACCGTGCCAAAAATTTCTTGCGAATACTTTTGTACGTGAAGCGCAGCCAAATATTCAGCATAAAAATTTGAAGAAGCAAATCCAAAAGACTTTAAGTGAACTTTTTCGATAATGTTAATAAGGTCGCGTGAACGTGTCTGTTTAATAGCTTTAAGTAGATTTCCGGCGCCATGGTTATAGGCTGTTAAAGCTAAGGGCCAACTTTTGAATATGCGATAGTTTTCTTTCAAGAGTTTCGCGGCAGCGACGGTGGCTTTTAGCGGCGAATTGCGTTCATCTACGTGGTCACCTACGTGTAACGCCTTTTTCTTTCCGGTCACTGGCATAAACTGCCAGATTCCGCTTGCGCCGACTTTGCTCATTGCCTTCGTGTTGAAGCTGCTCTCAACAAGGGGCAAACGAGTCAACTCAACAGGCATGTCGTTATGGGCAAAAATTTCTTCCATTTGAGTCAAGTAAAGCTGACTGTTTTCAAGGCCAGACTTAAAAAAATCTTTTTGACCCTTCTGAGCCCGAACGGAATTCAGAGCTTCGCGAATAACGGCTTTTCTATTGCCTTTAATTTCTTTCAGCTGGTTGTAAATTTGAGCCTCAAGACCTTTAAGCCCTCGGTAATTCTTTCGAGAAGACAAATTTGTTAGAGCCTTCTTTACTGTAGCTACTCTCTGGCTAACAACACTCTTTGCTTTGTGGTAGCGAGTCCACTTATGACCAGAGCCAGAATAGATATCTCTGATATCAATTTTATCAAAGACAATCCAAGGGTATTCACTGTGGTGAACTAAAGATACGTGTGAGCCGTATACCGCATAAATGCTCGCCCAGAAGGTAACTCGCTTTTGAAAGTCTTCAGGAACTTTAAACACCTCCGGCACTCGGTCGAACTTGTCAGTTACAATGTCACCAAGTACGAAGGTTTGATTATCGAATTGTTCACTCAGATAGGGGATTGAAGTGAAGGGATTTACTTCTTTGGAATCGAGCAATCTTGCTTCTTCTTCACGACGAGTTTCAAGATCCAGTATTTGAGAACTATTGAATTCAGACTTAAGATGAGTGCCCTTCGTACCAGGATCTTCAATTGTTGAAGCGAACGCATCGCTTGTTTGAACATTTTCAACAGCGGATTTTAAAAACTCAGAGAGGTTACGGGCGATGTGAGTGTCGCTCAGATTATGGATAAAATCCTCAGCAATAGTTCCTTCAATACGACTTGCAACCGCAAGCCTCATTTGACTAGCCCATGAACTCGCATGTTTAGACAGGGTTCGCGGAATCGATGGAGACCAGATTGTAGAGCTAAACAAGAACCATAGGCCGCCAAGAACCAAAAAAATACCCAAACCTCTAAAAAGAGGCTTAAAGCTCAAAGGGGCGCGGTAAACATTTAAAGGTAAGCGGTTTGGTTTCACTCTGCTTTATTAATAAGCAAGGTCAGTGCCACTAGTTTTAAAAACCAGCTGTTGTTATAATGGCTTAGGCATCCCATAGTGAGGCGAAAGTGTCATTCTTGGCATTCACCGTAAAGAAAGTTCAAAATACTGTTTAACTTTTCGACAGCTTCGCTACCCTACTAAGAGTAGTGAGAACAACAAAGCGAGTCCATACAGCCATAATTAGTGACCTTCATCTCTGCGAAGCTGAGCAGGAATCCGAACATAGGCCTCTCTGGAAGAAGTACAAAACCCGCCAGTTCTTTTTTGATACGAGTTTTAGGCAGTTTATCGAGCACATCCTTCGCAAAGCTGGCAACGATCCCGTTGAGCTTGTCTTAAATGGAGACATTTTTGATTTTGACAGCGTTGTTCGCTTCGATGCAGATGCACACTATCGTACAAGCTGGCTCGAGAGAAAACGCGGGTTAAGGCCCCAAGAAGAGAAGTCCCTCTACAAAATCAAAACGATTCTCGCAGATCATTCTGAATGGACACTTGCCGTTAAGTATTTCTTGAGCTGCGATGCCTCGAATCGATTGGTATTTGTCATTGGCAATCACGACCTAGAACTTCATTTTTTAAGTGTGCAGGCGGAAATCCTTGAAGCGCTTGGCGAGCCGCTTGATTCACAGCGAGTTTTGTTTTGCGCATGGTTTTATATTAGCGAGCAAGACACTTTAATAGAACATGGCAATCAGTATGATCCTTATTGTGTTTGCCAAGATCCGATTAATCCGTTCATTAAAAAGGCTCAGCGCATGGAGGTGCGAATTCCCTTCGGCAACCTGGCAACTCGCTACATGATGAACGGTATGGGGTTATTTAACCCACACGTAGACTCTAATTACATCATGTCGATTCCTGAATACATGCGACTTTTCTTTAAATATCTTTTGCGCAATCAACCGCTCATCATGTGGACATGGTTTTGGGGGGCCGTCGTAACGATGTTTCAATCGCTCAGAGATCGACTCCTGCCCGAGCTAAAAGATCCGATGCGAGTTGAAGATAGAATCGAGGAAATTGCAAAAAACTCCAACGCGACTCCTAGAATGGTTAGAGAGCTACGAGAGTTGTTTGCCTACCCGGCGGCAAGTCATCCTTGGTTGATCGCACAAGAGCTTTGGCTTGATCGAGCGTTTCTGGTGATGTTGGCATTCTTGGCGATTTTTCAGATCTTTACATTTTTTAAGCTCGCCTATGAGGTGGAGTTTTATTGGTTTCTAGGCGTGCTCGCACTGTTCATACCGTTTTTTGTTTTTTACACAAAATCCATTCGATCTTCTGTGGCCAAGTTTAAGGAGCCAAACGAAAGACTGCTTGTGCTTACAAGCCGAATTACGGGCGTGAAGCGAGTTGTCTACGGGCACACTCATGTTGCCAGACACGAGATGATTGGTTACGTCGAGCACTTAAATTCTGGCTGTTGGTCACCCGCGTTTTTAGATGTTGAATGCACTCGGCCTTACGGCAAAAAAACGTTCGTATGGATTTATCCGACCGATGAAAACTCCCGAGACGCAAAGCTCTTTGAGTTTTCAAGTGGGCAGTCTAAACAGGTCTATGGCAGATTAAAACTAGAGGCCTAAACCGGCCCCGATGAAGCTTTTCCGCGAAGACGCGACGCACTAAGGGCTAAAATTTCCACCAGATCAAGAATATCTTGATCTTTTGGTTCAAACTTCAGTTAATACGATGTTTGAGAACAAATTAAACAAATAATGAGTTTTTATTGAAACCAAGAAACCGTAAGAGTTTCTGCATTGAGAAGATAGGAGAAAGCCATGTCTGATACTTTGGTTGTTACTAGCAAGGTGAAAAAAATCATTAAAGAAAAAGGCGGATGCAACACTTCAGGTGAAACGATTGAAATGTTGACTAAAGCTGTAGAGCGCCTCTGTTTAAAAGGTGTTGAGTCTGCAAAATCAGATGGCCGTAAAACTGTAATGGCCCGCGATATCGTTATCGACCACATCTAATCGCCTTGGCAGTTTAAAATGAGAAAAGCCCCTGCTCGTGAGCATGGGCTTTTTTGTTTTCAAGAATGAGTAGAGCCCTACTCTGCAATTCTCCACCGACTTTGACCGCTTATCCGCGTCATTCTGATACGACTCCAACACGATTCGTACCAGGAAGGCGATCCTGGAGGGGCTCATCGTCAAGACAGAGGCAAATGAGGCTATTTCTATAGTTGAATAGCGAAATTTCCATGCTGTTTTAACATTATGTTTAATAGATGGTTTGAAGACGCCAAGATCCCCTGTTTGATACTTGGGGCTAGTCGGGTAGGCAATGAAATCGACTTAGTTCTCGAAATGCCCAAAGAAGTTTTTGCGATTGAGGTCAAAGCGACTTCTCGCCCTTCAAGCCGAGATGCGAGGAATTTGTTGGATTTCAAATTGAGTGATTCGTCAAAAAAACTAAAAAAATTTTTAATTCATCAAGGGCAGGAGTATAAGACGTTTGAAGACGTCAGCTGTCTTCCGGCGGCAGCAATGTTTTGCTCTTACTGAGTTGCCCACTCGTTTTCGTAGGCTAGCCGTTGGTGTTTTCTTTCTGATATCTTGCTATATGATTCACTCCAAATGTTTTCATTGCCGCGCGCTGATTGCACGAAAAGCAAAGCATTCGCAAATTGCGCTCACTCGTTTCACCGTTTAATGCAAGCGGCTTCACATGATCATATTGTAGTAGATGCGTGCTTCCACATTTTGGGCATCTGCCGTTATCTCGAAGCCACACTCTGTGCTTCACTTCGGCAGGAATGTATCTTGTAACGCGCTGTTTAGTCGCGATGGGGTTCTGCAGGTGAGCCTCACCCTGTTTTTAGTACCGGCAGATTTTTTTTAGGGTCTATCACAGTCGGTTGTAGGTCGGCAAACTTTTTTGGCGTTAAATAATCGAGGGAACTGTGGGGACGTTCATTGTTATAGTGATGTAGCCATTTGTTTATTCTCCTTCGAGCGACTTCAATGTTTGGGAAAGTGTTTAAACTTAAGCATTCGCTTCTGAACTTACCGTTGAAACTCTCTACATATGCGTTCTGAACTGGCTTTCCTGGATCAATAAAATGAAGAATAATGTTGTTGCGATTCGCCCAGGTGACGAACACGTGGTTTGTGAACTCAGGGCCATTATCAAGTATAATGTGCCTTGGTAGCTTAATCCGAGTTTTGAGCTGCTCCAGATAATCTACAACCGCATATCCATGCATGCTTCGACTTACGAAAATTTCTGGAACTTCTCGAGTATATGTATCGATAAGAGTAAAGCAGCGAAATGGGTCGCCGTTGCTCAATCGACTAAGAACAAAATCTACAGACCAAACGTCACCCTGACGGCAGGCCTGCGGCAACCTCTCCTGGGGAACATACTTGATCCTACTGCGCTTAATCTTCTGAGGTACAAGCAAACTCATCGTCTTAAGCAGACGGTAAACTCGCTTACCATTTACTTCAAAACCCTTGCTTCTAAGTACGGCCGAGACCCGAGGCTGTCCATAATAGGGATGTTTGTCCTTAATCTCGAGTATCGAACACAAGAGGTTAGGATCTTCACGGCGACGACTCTTGTAGTTTAACTGCGAGCGGCTCATAGCAACAAGATTGCTGGCGCGCCGCTGGCTTACTTGATGATTTTTAACTAGATTTAGCGCTAAATTGCGTCGCTGCTGAACACTTAACTTTTTTTTAGAGCGGAACGCAATAAGGCAATTTCTCTATCGCGCTCTTTAAGCTTCTTCTCAAGGCGATTAATCTTTGCCCGACGCTGACGTTCCCCAGGATAGACTGGCGCACCCCGACTATCACGCAGAATACGATAAAACGCCCCCTCGCTAACTTGAAAATCTCGACTAATTTCTATAAGCGAACGGCCCTGAGCGAAAGCGCGCAATATTCCCTCTATCTCTTCCTTTGAACGTTTTTTTAATGACACAAATCCCATCCTTTTCACCTCTAATTAGTTGAGAATCTGGCCTAACTCAACCCGTTAAGTGGTACTAAAAATGGGGGGAACCGCAGCAGTTGGAGGTTCACTTCGTTTTTGGTGTCGGTAGAGTTTTGTCTGGTTTGTTCGTGGTCATGTTCAGGAACTATCACTTCCGAAGCCTTGTTTCGACTTCGGGAAGTTTGCTCTTGTCCAGGTTCGTCGGCCATGAACTCGGAAATTTCTTTTCGGTTTTGAATACTTTGATCGTGTCGGGAATGGCCACCGGCTAAATCAGATTCTCTGCTTGGGTTTCGGATGGTTTGAACGTTCCCGACTTGGATAGCTGCAAACTCGGAGGTTTCTTTTCTTTCATTCGCGTTGTGGCGGGTATTTTTGTTACCCAGGCTGTCGTTGCTGCTAACACTTCGTGCTGCTTCGGCGCGCCTCTTGCCAAAGCTCCTTTGCTCTAGTCGCTCGGCGCTAAGATTTGCCATTTCAGAGATGAGCTCTGCCCATCCCATGTTAGCACCCTTGATGCCAAGTAAGGCTCGCACGACTTGCAGCTTATCTTTAACCTCATCCGTTATGACAAACCGTACTTCAGTGTGGGTTTCTGAAATAACTCGCTCCTTCTCGCGAGGTATTGTTGTTTCAAAGCCAATAGCGAAAAGTACCTTTTCTGCTTCTCTCGTTGATTTGTTCTCTAGTTTAGCTAAAACCTCCAGCTTCTGTTTGCTGTTCATGGGAATGGCCGCTTTTTTCGATTCTCTAAAAAGGCTCTGAGCCTGAGAGATATTCGTTAGCGAAAGTGCCCCAGATTCGATCTTCGCTTTCACTTGCGGAATCTCATTCATTAGCCGCAGTGCTTGAATGCG
>PEZS01000006.1:0-765 GCA_002778785.1 Bdellovibrionales bacterium CG10_big_fil_rev_8_21_14_0_10_45_34
GAAGGAGCCAGGCCGGTGCAAGAAAATCGTATTAAGCTAACAATTGGCGTCAGCGAAGAGCTGTACGAGAAGTTTCAAAGGGCTCAAGACATTTTGTGTCGAAGAACTCAGAGGCCACTTAACTACGAAGCTACACTTGAGCAAATCGTGGAGTTTTTTGTCGAAAAAGCGGACCCCGTAAGAAAGGCCCAAAGGGCTGCCATAAAGAAGGCGGCAGCAGAAAATCAAGCGCCAAGCGACGACAGCAGTCGCGCTGGAAATTCTGAAAAGTTAGTAGCTGAAAAAACAGGGGAAGAAGAAGCTAGAGCAAGGGGGCTGCCTGAAACAAATAGTCCTATTGCCAAAACAAGTGCGAAGGAGCTTCAGAAAAAAGAAGAGTCATTAAGCAATGCGAGCAAATTAGGGGCGGTGAAAAATGCAAAATACGGAGCAAACGTACATAAACACAATGAGGACCATTTAAGGAGTTCAAAGGAAAGTGCTTCAAAAGTATTGTTCACAAGAACAGTAAATCTGCAGCCACCATTTGGAACCCCAAACCTCGAGTATGAAAATAAAAAGGACGGGCTTAATAACGTAAGCGAAAGTGCAGCGAATCAACTGTTCTTAAGAACAGTAAAGCTAAGGCATAAAAGAAGAGACCTCACCCACGAGCAGCGAAGTCATCGGAAAAACCTTCCGGCTGAAGTTCGTCACACAGTGATTCTACGCGACGGAAATCGCTGCACTCACAGAAACAATCGAGGCTTTCGATGCCCTGAAAAA
>PEZS01000006.1:779-56640 GCA_002778785.1 Bdellovibrionales bacterium CG10_big_fil_rev_8_21_14_0_10_45_34
CCAGAGAATGTGACTATTCTTTGCAAATCCCATCACTTGCTACATCACGAAGGCGAGGGGCTTTTCAGTGCGAAGTATCACCGCATCGATAGTAGTTTACGATAAGTATGCGACAGCTTCTACCGGAACAAATATATTCACGCTTTAAGTAACAATCCCTACGGGCAGGTTGGCAAATCAACAATCGAAGGGAACCCGGTGCCGTCTAGCGGGACTTCGGGAGTGGGACCAGTGGGAGCGGTAGGAGTGGGGGTCGTTGTTCCTGGGTTACCGCTGCTTGAAACCTGGTATTTGATAGAGCTATAAAGCTTCTTGATGTTGATCCTGCTTCCATTCTTAAAATAGCTTTCGAGCTTAGCGGAATGGTCGTTAGACTCATAGAGAAGCATCCATTTTTTAATTTCATCGGCCTTTACATTTTCGCTGCCGACGCGTTCAGCAACATATCCCCATGCAAGTGCGGCAGCACCGGAAACTTGTGGAGTGGCCATCGACGTTCCCGATAGAGGGTAGTACTCAATGGGCGTTTGCCCATTTTTCAGCCCCAAAGCAGCGGTAGACCAGATGCCTTCACCGCCGGAGCCGGGTGCTGAAATTTCAACGACACTTGGACCGTAATTTGAAAAAGAAGAGAGGTTGGTTGTTGCAATCGGATTCTGATCGGTAGACCCAACTGCTATCACCTTAGAATTTGTTTTTGCAAAGTAAGCGGGGTACTCCCTAGGTTCGCTTGTGCTATCCATGTTTGCACGCTTAAGTGCTTGTGAACATGTTGAAGAAGGTTTGAGTTGGCACTCTACGTAGCCGTTTCCTGCCGCTGTAATAACAAGGCGATTTGCAGCCGTAGCTTTGTCAACAGCTTCCTTTAAAAGTGAAGGTGCCTGAAATCCAGACGGGTAAGTAACTCCAAGGCTCATGTTAATAATATGAGAAGTCTTTGCGGCTTCGATGATTGCATTGTAAAGGACATCATCTGGAAAATGCGCAACCCACTCCCCGCTTTCTTGAGACCACTTAAGTCCGTTGTAAGAAACCATATTCACACGCGGCCCGCCGACGCCAGCCACCCCGATGGAGTTTCCGATGGTGGCACCAATAAGTCCGGCCACATGAGTTCCGTGAAAAAACGTGTTAAGGATTGATTCGGTAACGCTCCCAGACTGTAGAGGCATTTCGGGGCGTCCTTGAAGGCTTCTTCCGCTCACCATATCTTTCGATAGTGATCGATTTACCTGCTCTAGATCAGTGTGATTCCAGTCCACTCCTGAATCTATTATTGCCACTGTGACGTAGCCGGCGGCACTGATTTCGTCACTCAGAAATGAATTCACGCCAGCTTGACTTTCAATGGCCGAATGAAAGGTTTGTTGCGGAAACTTTGGATCATTCCAGACGAGAGACGGAACAAATCGCGGCACAGATTCTGTAATGCCAACAAGGCATCGATCTTTCTTAGCAAGTTCACTTATCTCAGAAAAGGTCATTGAGGACCTAAGCACAATTTCAACAGCTTTCTCGTGAGACAGAACTGGCGATCGATCAAGTTCTGCCTCAGCAATAAGAGAGTCGACAGGCGAAGAAGACAATGTTCTGAGGTTCAGAGAAAAGTAAAACTCGGAGTCGGAGAGGCCGCTGCCGCCGGTGAATACGTCTTCCAAATTTTTCACACAAACAAGGTCGATAAGAACATTCAAGCGTGTGCCGGCGAGAATTTCATCGGCGGCTTTAAAGGCAGTGGGCTTTGAAAGATCAAAACTCATAGAGACTTTAGACCCTTCTAGAGTCTCGAGTTTTCCCTTCTGGGCAGAGTATCCTTCTTGAGCATTGTGGATCGTCTGCGGAGAAAGTTGAACCTTACTCTCACTAAAAGAGCCTTTGCCTGATGGCCTACAAGCCGACTTAAAACTGTCACTTTGTTGGTTAGCTAGTTTGAACGGCACCCCACAATTCTGATAAACCATCAGAATAGCGGCGCCCCATAATACAAGATGAAAAAGCCAACGAAACATATACAAACAGATATCGGAATGAGATGTGCCTGGCTTGATCGCTTTTGAGACGATGCTCAAAGTTTAGCGACGAGAGAACTTGAAGAGTCGTGTGTAGCTGCTACGAAAAGCATCTTCCATTATTCAGAGTCTCAGAATGAGATGCAAATTCGCAAATCATCTCGCTCTTAACTCCATCTTCGACCTCAAATCTATTTTAACCCCTAACCCCACCCAAAACAGAAGGAGGCCTGGAACTGCATAAAATAGCTACGGCTGCTGGACTTTAGCTGTAGATTCCACTACTAAATCGATTTGAAAATCTCCCTAAGGTCTAGATTCTGCTTACTCTTCTGCGAGTTTTTGCCGAAAAAACTTATGATTAGAAGAGAAGTCCCGGCTGCTCCAAAGCCACCGACTCAAACTGAGATGAGCGGCAGGGTGAGGAGATCCTATTTTGGGCCGCAATCAGAAAAACCAAATTTTAAAAGAAGATTTATCAGAGAACTCAGCGGAGGTTTTATTGCAGTCTCCTGGGCAATTCTTTCACGAGTCCGTTAGGGACGCACTGGCTGCCAGAAGTATGGAGACATTTCCTCTTGCGGAGTCCTACCTTGCTGACATTTTGGAAAAGTACATGGTAACAGATGCTCTCTACGAGCTCGACAATGAAAGCGGTAAGAGGCGCCAAGACACCCTAGCCGAAATGTTTTTACGAGCGCAAAATGCCGAAACCAGTTTAAAGCTCAACCTTTTAAAAAGACTGGCTGAGACTTCTCTTTACGTGGGCGGCTTTTTTGGAGAATCATTAGATCGAAAAATTGTCGATATCGACTACTATGCCGAAATGGGCGGGAGTGCTTACCAAATGCTCTCGCGGTTAGTTGCTGAAGACACTTTTGCTCATTTGTATAAAGAGTATTCGTATAGATTTCTAGAGTTCGTTGATGTGCTCTCGCATATCAGTCTTAAGAGCCGCCCGAACTCCAATAAGAACCTTCTGCACCACTATACCAGGTATCTAAAGACCGGCTCAGAACAAGCTTTAGAAACACTTCTTGAACAGGGTGTTATTCCTCCAGCTGGACCTACCAAGATTACAGAAAATTAATAGCACTTGTTGCTTTCTTGATTAAGAGCGGCCAAAGCAGGATTTGTGGGCGGCACCAGGGGTTAAATCTTTGTCTCAAAATTAAAGTTAAAAGTTGCCGTTTGCTACACTGATTGGTTTGTCTACTTATTCCCCGAAGACAATAAGAACAGCGCCCGATTCTACACTTTGGCCCTTTTCTACCTTAATCTCTTTTACAACAGTATCAGCCACTGCTTTGATCTCGTTCTCCATTTTCATAGCTTCCATGATAAGCAAGGACTGACCGGCTTTTACCGCGTCTCCGGCCTTAACATAGATATCTACGATCTTTCCCGGCATGCCGGCAGCCAAGTTATCACCCGCGCCAAATCCAGTTCCTTTTTTCAAACTTTCATGAAGAAGCATTTCATCGTTGTAGAGTTTAATTTCGCGATAACTGCCACGTGTATATACATTGAAGTGTTGGCCTTCACCGGCCACATCGATCATGTAAGAGGAATTTTCAAACAGAAAACTAATCGCATCATCCATCCGCATGTATTGGCTTTTCGGTATACGATGTATCTCTTTCTTTTTATCGTCTTCTTGAAGGCTAACAGTCCAATTGCTGCGTCCTTCTAGAACTTCCATATGAAATTTCCGACCATTCATTTCTGCCAAAAAATACATCTTTCTCTCCTAAAAAAGTTTCTCAAAGCTATTTCAAACAGCACTCTTTCTTTGCAGGTCTAATTCAAAAATAGTCTTCGTGTTTAGGCCTCGATAACAAAAAGCAGTAACTAGTAAAAAGTGGACATACTTCTAACGCAAAGAGGCTTCGCGGCCGACTTTCTTCCATTGGCTAGCCAAGTTAACATCCCAAACCCCCAAGGACTTTTGTTGATTGTAGGCTTCAATCGCGGCACTGATCAAAAATACGCGATCGTCTACATACTTAAATAGATCAATGTATTTGCCGCTAAAATCCTTTTCAATAAATTGAGTCGTGTAGCTGCCATCCAAGAACTTGGGATGCGCCAAAATGCTTTTGTGAAGAACGATGTTCGTCTTGATACCAGTGATGGAATACTCATCCAAAGCGCGACTCAACCTTGAAATAGCCTCTTCTCTGGTGTGCCCGAACGCGATGACTTTCGCAAGCATAGGGTCGTAATGAATCGGAACTTCGTAGTCAGGGTAAATGTAAGAATCCACGCGAATAAAAGGTCCTTGAGGGTTGCGACACCGACGGATGTAACCAGGTGAAGGCACGAAGGTGAGAGGGTCCTCTGCACAGATGCGCGCCTCAACGGCGTGCCCTCTTTGAACAACGTCCTCTTGTTTGAAGCTAAGCTTTTTTCCAAGTGCGACCATTATCTGCTCTTTAACGAGGTCGATTCCCGTCACCATTTCAGTGACAGGATGTTCAACTTGAAGCCGCGTGTTCATCTCCATAAAGTAAAAATCTTGTGTAATGCCATCAAAAATAAACTCAAATGTGCCAGCACCAACGTAGTCAATGGCTTTTGCGGCCTTCACTGCAATCTCACCCATACGAGTACGCACCGCTTGCGAGACAGCGGGCGATGGTGACTCTTCAATGATTTTTTGGTGTCTTCTTTGAACACTGCATTCGCGATCAAAGAGGTGGCAAACGTTCCCGTGTGTATCTCCAAAAACCTGAATCTCAATATGTTTCGGGTTGCTAATAAAGCGCTCTATGTAAACTGTGTCGTTTGAAAAATAATTGAGTGCCTCTGAGCGCGCTGCTTGAAAGGCACGCTCAAGCTCGGAGTCTTCACGAACAAGTCTCATGCCTTTACCGCCGCCCCCTGCGGACGCTTTGATCATGACGGGATAGCCGATTTCTTTTACAACAGCTCTGGCTTCGTCTAGAGTTTTAAGAGAGCCTTTGCTTCCAGGTACAATCGGCACTCCGGCATTTTCCATTGTTTCACGAGCCATGAGTTTATCGCCCATAACCTCGATATTTTCTGGTGTTGGCCCAATAAACTTTATACCCGCTTTTTCAATTGTTCGGGCAAAGTTTGTGTTTTCACTTAAAAAACCATACCCGGGATGAATGGCATCGGCCTTAGAGTGCTTGGCAACCTCAATGATCTTTTCAACATTCAAATACGACTCTCTGCTAGGGGCAGGGCCTACGCAATAGGCTTCATCTGCTAAAATAACATGTAAGCTGTTTCTGTCGGCCTCGGAGTAAACTGCGATAGAACGAATTCCCATTTCACGACAGGCTCGTATGACTCTAATTGCAATCTCGCCTCGATTAGCGATCAGAATTTTTTTAAACATTGTTCCCTCTCAATCGTTCACTAAAAAGTCAAACTGGCATCGTCAGAACGAAAAGTTACCCCAAATCTCCTACTTACGAAAACCCTCAATTCAATTTCCTTCTTTAAAGCGGAATGTTTCCGTGCCGCTTTTTGGGCATATAATCTTTTTTGTTTTTCAAAAGCTCGAGTGCTTCAACAATTCGCTTTCTTGTTATTGCAGGTTCAATGACCTCATCTATGTAACCAAGCTCTGCAGCCTGATAAGGATTGGCAAACTTACTTTGGTACTCCGCCGTTAGCCGGGCTCTCTCTTTGTCAGGGTTACTTGCTTTTTTAATTTGCTCTCTAAAAATGATATTCACGGCTCCTTCAGCTCCCATCACCGCAATCTCAGCAGACGGATAGGCAAGGTTAATATCTGATCGCAGATGCTTTGAAGCCATCACATCGTAAGCTCCGCCATAGGCTTTTCGAGTAATCACTGTGATTTTTGGCACAGTCGCTTCTGCATATGCGTAAAGCAATTTGGCGCCGTGAGTGATGATGCCATTCCATTCTTGCTCAACACCCGGCAGGAATCCGGGAACATCCACAAGCGTTATGAGTGGTATATTAAAAGCATCGCAAAAGCGTACAAATCTAGCAGCTTTTATACTGGCTTTGATATTCAAACAACCAGCTAGAACCTGCGGCTGATTGGCCACAATACCTACGCTTCTTCCGTTAAATCGAGCAAAACCCACGATGATATTGGTGGCATAGTTTTGGTGAACCTCTAAAAAGTACCCTTCATCGACGACAGATCGAATCACCTCTTTCATGTCGTATGGTTTTTTAGGATTCGCTGGTATGAGGTAGTTCAGCGATTCTTCTACACGATCGGGCTTGTCTTTTGTAGGTAGCACCGGTGGGTCGTCAACATTGTTGCTTGGTAGAAAGTTAAGAAGTTCACGAATCATCAAGAGGGTGTGCTTCTCATCTTCGCAGGCGAAGTGTGCAACTCCTGATTTCTCGGCATGAGTATGTGCGCCACCGAGGCTTTCTTTCGAGACATCTTCGTGAGTCACCGCCTTGATAACATCGGGCCCTGTCACAAACATGTAGCTGGTGTTCTTAACCATAAAAATAAAATCAGTAATACTTGGGCTATAAACGGCGCCGCCCGCGCACGGCCCCATAATCGCGCTGATCTGCGGTATCACGCCTGAAGCCATCGTGTTTTTCAAAAAGATGTCAGCGTAACCACCAAGTGCTTCAACGCCTTCTTGAATGCGCGCCCCCCCGCTGTCGTTGAGCCCAATCATTGGGGCGCCTGCCTTCATCGCGAGGTCCATTATCTTACAAATCTTCTTTGCTTGAGTTGAAGAGAGTGAGCCACCAAAGACAGTGAAGTCTTGTGAATAGACGAAAACTTGTTTTCCGTTGATGCGTCCGTATCCGGTGATAACTCCATCACCAAGAAATTTTTTATCTTCCATTCCAAAGTTAGAACAGCGGTGGGTCATAAAGCGGTCAATTTCGACAAAGCTTCCTGGATCGAGCAGAATGTCTAATCTCTCACGAGCTGTATATCTGCCGCCTTCTTTGTGTTTTACTGCCTTATCTTCGCCGCCCCCGACAAGAGCCTCTTCGTTCTTTCTCTCAAGCAGTGTTAGTTTTTCATCTGTAAGATGTGATTCAGTTTCCATTTTCTTAACGCTCCTCTTAAGGCATTTCTCAAAACTACTTTTACGGATGCAGTCGTCCGTACATTCGCGGGAAAGGAATAGCTTCGCGAAGGTGAGGCGCGCCTGTGATCCAAGCTATTGCCCTCTCAACGCCAAGTCCAAAACCCGCGTGTTCAAAGCTACCATATCTTCTCAAATCCAAATACCAGCTAAAAGCTGATTCCGGAAGGTTATGCTCTTTTAGTTTTTTAAGCAGCACTTCAAGATTGTCCTCGCGTTGACCCCCACCAATAATTTCGCCGTAGCCGTCGGTGGCAATCAAATCGCAGCTCAAGCAATATTCTGGCTCTGCCGAATCTTCTTTCATATAGAAAGCTTTGATTTTCGTGGGGTAGTGATGAACAAAAACAGGTTTCTCAAACTTTGCACTCAAGATGGTTTCATCTGGAGCCCCAAAGTCGTCACCCAATTTAAACTCAGGGTTTTCTTTTAAAATGATTTCGCAAGCTTCTCTATAATGAATTCTCGGAAAGGGCGGCTTAATTTTTTCAAGGCCACTAGTGTCTCTTTCAAGAACTTTCAATTCTTCGACCCGGTTTTTTAAAACCGACTGCACGATATGAGTTACAAACTCTTCTGCAAGCTCCATGTTGTCGTAGAGGTTGTTAAATGCGACCTCTGGTTCAACCATCCAAAACTCAATAAGGTGTCTACGAGTTTTTGATTTCTCTGCGCGGAACGTGGGCCCAAAACAATACACTTTACCAAAGGCTGCGGCGCCGGCCTCCATGTAGAGTTGTCCGCTTTGCGAAAGATAGGCTTTGTCGTCAAAATACTGCGTTTCAAAAAGTGTCGAGGTGCCCTCGCAGGCATTCGGAGTAAAAATAGGAGCATCAATGGGGGTAAACCCTCGGCCATCAAAGAATTCTCTTATCGCGTGAATGACCTGACCGCGCACACGAAGCATAGCATGCTGCTTGCGTGAACGAATCCATAGGTGTCGGTTGTTCAGAAGAAAGTCGATCCCATGTTCTTTAGGCGATATTGGATAGGGCTCTGCCTTAGAGAGAATCTTCAGTTCTTTTGCGGTGATCTCGTAACCACCTACGCTGCGGGGCTCTTTGCGAACGCTTCCTGTAACTTCGACCGTGCTTTCTTGTGTGAGAGATTCGAACAACTCAAAGGCTTCTTCTGCGCATTCACCTCGAAAGTAAACGCATTGGCAAAAGCCTGTACCATCTCTCAACAATAGAAACTTGATTTTTCCAGAAGATCGCGAATTGAAAACCCACCCCTTAAGGGTCACTTGGTTGCCTTCTTGCTTCGCCAACTCAGCAATCGTCATCAGGTGCCAGCTCCTATTTGCGGACGCAAAGCGTCTTATCCAGTTCAGTAAGCCAGCAAGGTTAGCACAGCGGGCTGGCCTGTGCCAGGGCGGAAATCGGGCGCACAGCGCTATACTGGGTCTTTAAAGATCCCGGGATGCTTAAAGTGGGACTCTCCGGTTAGGGAAAGGTAGGCCGAAAGCAAAACTAGATTTTTATAGAAAAATCTAGAAAAAAAAGCTAAAATACTAACTTGGAGGTTTCGAGTGGGCGCAAAGCAACTAGCCACAAAGATTGATTCTCAGATCAAAGATGCATTAGATTCTTTTTGCCAAGAGCGGGGTTTGAAGATTGGTCGTTTTATTGAAGATGCGATCTTAGACAAACTTGAAGAGTATGAGGACGTCTCCGATCTCAAGAACCTAAGAAAAGAAACCTATCGGCCATTCGATGATATTTTGAAAGAACTTAAAAAGAGTGGCAAAGTATAAAATCCTTGTCAGCGCGTCGGCAGAAAAAGTCTTAAAAGGACTTCCAAAAAAGGACCTTGCTAAGGTTGCCATTACTGTTCAATCCCTTGCGTCGGATCCCTTTCCGTTAGGATGTAGAAAGCTTGCGGGTGAAAAAAATGTATTTCGCCTTCGTCAGGGCAGTTACCGAATCATTTACGAGGTTTTCAAAAGCGAACTCATTATTCACATCCTCAAGGTAGGCCATCGAAAAGACGTATACAGAGGCATATAGGGGAAGAGTGCAACAGAGCCATTGGTACTGCTCCAAAGCTGCGATCTTTAAATAGATTAATTGATGGAGGTGTGGCGAAAATAAATTCAGGTCGTTAAGTAGCATTGAAATTTGGAACAATAGGAGTTGAGAGTGCTAAATATTTACATCGACGCCGATGGTTGTGCTGTCAAAGATGAAGTTTACAAGGTGGCCTGCCGCTATAAACTTGAGGTGTTCGTTGTGGCTAACAAACCGTTGGTGATTCCAATGAGTGCCAAAATACATATGCAGGTCACTTCTGGCGGCTTTGATGCAGCCGACGACTGGATTGCCGAGAACATTTCGCAAGGTGACATTCTGATAACGTCCGATTTGTTGCTCGCTGATCGCTGCATTAAACGCCAAGCCAGGGTTCTCGGGCCCAAGGGGCATGAATTCGATGAAGAAAATATTGGTAGCGCGTTGGCCTCACGCGAATTGATGGCCCATTTGAGACAAATGGGAAATGTGAACACAGGGCCAGCCCCAATGGCAAAAGCGGACCGCTCAAAATTTTTGTCAAAACTTGACCAAATTATTCAGTCTATACGCAAAACCACTGCGTAATGTGAATGCGTAAGTAACGTAACCGGTCAAAGTAGGATCAAATCAGCGTGATTCAGCCCACGAAACGGCAGAGTTCGGGTGATTTGCTTGCCTGCCTAGTGCGCTTTAAGCTTAAAGGCTTTTATCGAATCTGCTTGCATGCCTAGATTAGCGAGTTATTCATCAGCTGTTTCGAGTTCGTCGTCGTCGGTGTGGTAGCGCTGGAATTCTTCAGTAAAAGCGAACTTCGTTGGGTCTTTGATGCGATCGACGTAAAGAGTGGCAAACAGGTGATCGAGCTCGTGTTGAAACACGGTTGCTAAAAAATCTTCTGCCACAACGGTGCGAGGCTGAGCTTTGTGATCTAAAAAATCAATTGAAACTTTGCGTGGTCTCTCAACAAAACCTCGGAGTCCTGGCACTGACAGACAGCCCTCCCAAAACCCTTGCGCAGTTTCATCGAGCACTTTGATCACAGGATTTATGATAACGAACTGCTCAGACTTCACTTGATTCGGATACCGCTCGTTGTCTTCTTGAATGTCGATGACGGCAAGCTGGTAAGGTTCATGTACCTGCGGAGCCGCAAGCCCCACTCCACCGTATTCTGTCATCGTATCAAACATGTCAGCTATCAGTCGCTGGATCTCATCCGAAAGGATCTCGTTCTTCGAGAGGGTTCTCGCCGGCTGCCTCAGTACGGGGTGGCCCATGCGGGCGACTTTTCTAATAGCCATTGTTCAGGTCCTATCTATTTGAAAGAAGGAATTCACTCAGTTTCGCAATCGGAACGCGATTATCAAGTATACGCACGCCCTCTTGATGACAAACAATAGCGTGCGGCACACGAGTGCGAAAGACCTTTTTTACTTCATGGTGACTGAGAATCTCGAATTTTGGAGGTGCAGTGACCTTTGCTTCAACAAACAAAAAATCTTGCGGGCTCTTCTGAATCAAGAAGTCGATCTCTTCTTGATCCTTTGAGCGCCAGTGATAAATCTGCCAGCCAAGTTGAAAGTTTATATTGAGTTTATAAATCTCTGAAAAAACAAGATTTTCAAACAGTCGACCTTGTTGAGGAGAAGTTAAGATTGGCTCCGCTGAGCTCCAGCCTTGAAGGCGGCAGGCCAAACCAGTATCTACAAAATAGACTTTAGGTGATTTGATCAGCCTTGAAGACAAATTTGAACGAAAAGGCTCTACAAGGGCAATTACACGCATCGTCTCAAGAACAGATATCCAATCTTTAATTGTTTTAGAATCGACCCCGACATCTTTCGAGAAGCTGGCATAGTCGATAAGTTCACCAATTCGACCAGCAAGAAGTTTCGTGAACTTCAAGAACTCATGCCGTTTTTGAATTCCTGCAGATAAAACTATGTCCTTTTCAATGTAGCTAGAAATATAATCGTCTAAATATTTTTTAACTTCCTTTTTTTCGTTGGTGTAGAGCTCAGGCCAACCGCCTTTATAGAGGATGTCTTGAATTCTTTGCTCTCTAAAAGCCAATACTTCAGAGACGCTCAACGTGTTCAAGTCAAAAAAACTAGCTCTACCAGCAAGACTCTCTTTAACATGTCGATCCATGAGAATTTGATTCGAACCAGTGAGGCGAATGAAAGTGTGCTCTTCAATGTTATCTCGCTTCCACAAGTCGACTTGTCTCTTGAGAAGGGGGAAGATTTTGGGTGCATATTGAGCTTCGTCTATGAAAAGCTTGGGAGCGCCGAATTCTTTCAGAAACAAATGCGGGTCCCTCTCTGCAAGGTCCCTTATATCTGGATCATCAAGTGAAACCTCTTTAAAGGAGGGGTCGAGATGCAAAAGCAATGAGGATTTGCCACATTGCCGAGGCCCCCTTACAATTTGAATCGGATCTTGATTGGCGCGCAAAATGCCTGAAATATCTCTGTTAATCCACATACTTGGCCATTATGGAATCCGATTCCGTTTTGGTCAAGATATTAGAATCCCTGTCTAGAGTGTCTAATTACTGCCCAGCCCAAAGCAATGCTGTCCCGCCAGCGGGTGCGAAGGAGCGAGCTACAGTTTTCGTCCAGGTATCACTTATTTTTAAGCACTGTGGCTGCTAGTCCAAAGCCGGTTCAAAAGTCTTCGGGTAAAACGACCGTTCCGTTGGTTTTGATTCTGTAAGGTCCGGTGACGAGACTGCTTACAATCTTTTCACGAAGGTCTGAAACTTTCATCTGCGGATACTTACTCAAATAAAGTGCGGCAATCCCTGAGACAAACGGCGCGGCCATGCTTGTTCCATCCTGACGAGAGAAGCCTCCGGGGACTGTGCTAATGATTCTTTCGCCGGGTGCTAATACGTCTACCGGGTTTCCGAAGTTAGAAAACCACGTGCGCAGGTGAATCGTCCCCAGGGCTCCCACAGTGATTTGATTGCTCAAGTTGTATTTAGCGGGGTAAACATCGTAGTACTCTAAATTTAAACCTTCGTTTCCGGCGGCGGTGACAAACAGCACGTTCTTCTCAGCAAGCGCTTCAATAGTTCGCTTAAGCTCTGCTGAGCAGCCAGGCCCGCCCCAGCTCGCATTAATGATATTCGCACCCATCTTTACCGAATAGTCGATGGCTTCAATCGAAGACGCCGTTGATCCTGATACAGCGCTCATAAAGTCTGCAGGTAATATCGTCGCTTGAGGGGCAACACCCCGCACAAAGTTGTTGTCGTGATTTGCTGCAATGACGCCAGCGACGTGAGTGCCATGTTCGGCTTCATCAACGTTGGTAGGGTTTCGGTCGGCGAAATTGTATCCGTAGATGTCATCCACATAGCCGTTGCCATCGTCGTCGACCCCTTCTTTGCCGTTGAGCTCCGCAGTATTGGTAAAAATGCGACCCACCAAATTGGGGTGTGTTAGATCGACACCGGAGTCGACGACTGCGACCACAACACCTTGCCCATAAAATCCTTTTGACCACACATGTTCGACTTCTATGTTTTTAACCCCCCAAAAAGCATCATCCGGTGAATTTTGAGTAGATAAAATACTCGCTTCTGAAAAAGTTTTTGGTACATCAATGCGGTAGTTAGGTTCGATAAGCTCAATGTAATCTGAGTACTGGGCCACAAGTACAGAGTCGATTTCTTGTGAGGTCCAGGATTCAAGTTTTTGTAGATAACCGCTACTCCACCTGACAACATAGCTGCCCGGTATAACTTTCGCATCACAGCTAGCGGAGGGCGACTCGACTCGGGTGCTTTGAGCGGTTGTGTTTGAGGGATTTTGCTCTTTTTTTGCGCATCCAAATGTAACGAACAAAAGTGTAACGATGCCTAATAAAAGTCTCATGTGCGGCAGTCCTTTGCAGTGGGCCTTTCGAGAGTCATTCTCGGCCCATTTCTCACATTGAGATCGGCATGTGGTTTAGAAAGCTTGAACCTAAAGCTCGCTTGGCAAGGGCTTACTTAGTCAAAGGTCTTGAAGAGTCGGCTCTGATAGAGAACGATCTTTCAATAGATACTCTGCTGCATAAATTTTCTGATAGAAGCATGGCAAAAATAATTTAGGTCGGGATTGAAGCTTGGAACTATTGGAGTTGAAAGTGCTACAGTCTAAAGCAGCAAAAAGCATAGGCTGATCCAGGCTCCCGAAACTGCGAGGAAGAGCAAAAATGTTCTTATTGCAACTGTGATTGGAATCTTGAGGTAAATCAAAATGGGCAAAGCGAAGAAGGGCTGAATGAGATTTGTCCATGCATCTCCCCAAGCGACTGCCATTGCAAGTCTAGATATGCTGAGTTCGTGCTGTTTGGCGAGCTCTACAATCCACGTGGCCTGCGCTACCCATTGGCCTCCACCTGAAGGAATAAACAAGTTAATAAAACCTGAAAACAGAAACACACCAACCTCAAGAAGCCCTGTTGGCCAAGCACTCATGCGTTCCGCGAACAATGCTGCTAGGCCAGAGCCCACCATGATCTTCATTATCATAGAGTAAATGGGGTATTGAATCAGAAATGCGCCGGTTATAAGAGCTGCGTCTTGAACATTCTTTACGAAGTAAAATATTGAAGGCGTTAAGATTGCAGACATAGCAAACCCAACGTAAATGACAAAGTTGAGATCGATCGCAAGCGCCGATCGCGAGTAGGCTACAGTGAGGGTGCCAAGCATCAATACGCCGATCCAAAACGGGAGCGATTGCAGCGGCTTCGCTTGCGAAAAATCCGCTGACACAAAGTGGGGGGCGGCACTTGGGCAAGATAAATCGGAACCTTTGTCGGCAGTTAATGGAAGCAACTTGCTGTGCCTCTTGAGCAATAGGGCGTGAATAAGCGGGAACAAAAAAGCCAGTCCAAGAACTATGACGATGTTTAAGCTTGAGAAAATCGTATCGCTTAGGCCAATTAAGCCCGTATGTTCAGCTACGATATGCCCGGCAGTATTTAAACTCAGCGGTATCGAACCCGACAAACCCCCATGCCAAACAATGAAGCCTGAGTAAGCCGCTGTAAGAATTAGACTTGGCGGAATATCCTTGTGGCGGGCAGAAATTTGTTTGGCAAAAAGCGCACTGGCGACGAGGCCAAGTGCCCAGTTGAGGTACGAAAAAACAAAGGAAGAAAGATTAAGTACTGCGAGTGCAGCGACAGGGGATACCAGCTGAGCAGACAAAAAAGTAATGAGCCTTGAAACTACGGGCGTCGATGCAAAGCAGTGTCCGGCCACAAAGACCAACACCATCTGCATGGTAAAACCAAAAAGTGAATGCCAACCCAAGACCGCGTAAGATGCAATTTCACTAACATTCGACGACGTAAGCAGCCGCGTAACCGTCGCCGTAAGAACCAGAAGTGTAAGCCCCAATAATAGGGTGACAACTTCATTGAAATTTTCTTTGTGAGCTAAGTGAACCCTTGTGCTTGGCTTAGCCACCATATTTTGCAGCCCCCTTACCCTAATCTCACATAGAACATCACTTCCCAATAGAGCCTAACGCTTTAGAAAATGCGACGCAAACTAAAGGCCCACACCTTCGGTCAAAATCAAAGTAGACAGAAATGATCCCTTCAGAAGGGGAATGCAATTTGCACCTTCAATCGCGGCTATAAAAGAGTCACAAGTTTGGGAGCGCTGGATGAGGCGGTTTTTGGTTTTTTGGCTAATTGTTAGCCATATTTTTACTTTAGACGTTGTTGCTCAGTCGGTCCGAGTTCGACCTGGCATTGAGACTTCCAAGCGGGGCGTCATTGATGTTTCAGGACAGACACCGCCTAAAGCAGCTGATGGAACAAGCTATAGCGGCTCGACTGCTCCATCGCGCACGCCAGGGCGCAGGGGTGGCGATGGGGGCCACGGAGCCCAAGCGGATAACCCAGGTCAAATAGAGGTCTCCCTGCGTGACCTAAGGTCGGCGGCAGAGATTGAACAGGCCAACGAAAGAGGCGCGGTGGCGGGTGGTGACGCCGTAGCTAATGCAGATGTGCAACGCTTTTACTCTGAAACCTCAATAGATGGCGAAGTAGAAGTTCAGGTAACGGTAAAGAAATCTGCAAAAGGATTTCTAAACTCTACATTAGATTTTATTCGGGGCGCATGGAGTGGAGGCACTCAAAAAATAAAAGTAAGCTTTGATCAAACTCTGCGTTTGATCGCAAGAGGCGGTCAGGGTGGAGACGCTGGCGACGGTGGGCATGGACAACAGGGAGGCAGAGGCAGGAATGGTGCAGATGCAACAAGATACAGCGAGGGTGAAGACGGAGGTCCGGGAAGTGAAGGTGGGGCTGGTGGCCATGGTGGCAAAGCCACAGATGCTACTGATGGAGGGAAGGTTTCTGTAGAGGTATCAGCCAATCAAACATATTTACTGATAATGATTGATAAGCAGTCGTCTGATGTTGCCGGCGCAAGAGGGGGCTACGGAGGCGCTGCTGGGCGCGGCGGCGAGGGAGGAGACGGCGGAAGTGGGGGAAGTAGCTACTCTTGGAGTGAGACTGAAACCTATACTGACAGTGAAGGAAAAACACAAACCAGAACTATTATAAGAAGCAAATCAGGGGGCAGCGACGGGCCAAGAGGAAGTGCTGGTCGAAATGGAATAGATGGGGGAGACGGTCGAAGCAGCAGCGCAGGCACTTACAAGTTTTCTGTGAAAGATGAATTCGGGCGCATAACTTCCTACGATGAAAGGTTTAAAATACATATTTCTCACTATGAAATGGTCACCCCTGATCATGACAATGTGTTTGAACCAGGTGAAGAAATTGAACTTAAGAATCTTACTATAACTAATGCTAGCACGATGCCATTTCCGAAAGGCACGAGGCTGCTAATTGCCGCTGTCCATGATGGTTTAATTCTTAACCTTTCCAAGCCCCTAGTTCTCACGCAGGGTCTAGAAGGAAACAGCACGCACACTTTTTCTGAAAACTTACGCGTTTATCCAAGAGAGATTCGCGAGGATGAAATCAAGCTCAATGAAACCCATGTTCGAAGACACAGACTACAGCTGTCGGCGCAAGTAACAGTTATTGGACGTGAACTCCCCGAGGCTGACAACACAATAGAGGCTAACGAAACTATAAGTCTGAGGTTCCCAGTTGAAATAGTTTGGATAAAGTCGTTAGAGGCAGCTATACCAGGCGAGTATCAAAGGGTTTTAATAAGAATAAAAAATACATCCTCAAAAGAACTCGGCTCGGCCTCGGAAGTCAAAAGAGCCGTAATGGCTCAGCTAAATGCGAATGGCCAGGGAGATCTAACTGAGGAGGATCTTGACTTACAGTTTACTAATTTGCAGGTCACAGAATTCAACGAGCAGACCATTGGCACCTCCGCTACTGATCTCATCCGCAATGCTGCAATATTGGGCCGGAAAAACTCATTTATTTCTGATCTGTTAGCCCTAAAGCCCGGCGAAGAGAAAACGATGGTAGCTGAGGTCGGAGTGAGAAGAGGCGTCAAGGCAGGTCAAATGTTTGAGATAACTACTCGGCTGAGTCAACAGGCCCATCTAGACAACAAAGAGCCGAACGAAAGAGGCGCGACAGAAGAGAACAAATTGCTTGAACAAAATTCTCAAGACAACTCAAGGCCCATGCAAACTGTTGCTTTGGGCAATTTTATCATCACAACCGGCGAAAGATATCAACCGGATGAAAATGCTGACGTGCTTTTTATATCGCACACTAACATCACAACAGCTCACTACAAGGAGTGGGAAAGGCTACTGCGAAGACTAGATCTAAAGATGAACATTTGGAATATAGGAATTGAGGGCTTTTTAAACTTGCTCGAATTTGGTGAAAAAACTCACGGACTTGATAGGCTGTTTGAATCATTCTATGGTAAAACAATTGTCATTCCAACCCACCTATTTAAATTAAACGGCGAAATTAAGAGTGCTCTCGATTATCTCGATTTAATTCAAATGCGAATGGCCACACTTGAAGGGAAAGTAAATTTTCTATTTGTGGGGCCTAGTGGTGAAACGCTAAGCAGGCTAAATCAATCTTTGACTCCGCTTGATGAGCGGCCGGCGGATCCGCGCTATGCAGGTTCAGTGATAGATGGACAATCGGGCTCATCTAGCGTCGACTACCGGATGGCGTGGAGGCGCGCAGAGCTTGGCAGCTTTGTTCTCGCAATCAATTCCCAGCGTGACTCAAGTGCAGAGAGTGGCCTCAGTGCTGCAGATAGCGCCGGCAGTAGAGCGCTCGTTAGACGAGCCGAAAAACTTTCGAAACAGCTGAGGGAGTGGCGCCACAAAAACGGACTACCTGTCGCACAAAGTTTAGATTACAATTTCCCTTCCTCGAGCGTCGATGAGTTCGGGCTGTCGAAGTGGGTTTGGTTTCATGGCAAATCAAAAGGCGAATTGCTCGAGACAGCAAAAGAATTTGGCCAATATGTAGCAGACGGCGTACGTAGCCGTCAGCCCCTTGCCACGTTTTTTGCAACTCACGAGTTCTCACCTAGAATTGTGAGAAATCTCTTATTTGGCGCTCTTAAGAAGGTCGATTTCGGTGCAATTTTAATTAGAAAAGCTCTCTCCCCTTATGACGGTCAATATACATTTTTAAAAAGAGATACTTTGTCGGGTTCTCAAAGCGTTGATGATTTGCAAAAACGCGGGGAGATGTTGGCCGCAGATGCCGCTCAGGTAGAGACGCGAACGACGCGATTGGCACTTCTTATGTCCCTTCCGACGGAGACCCTTGAAAGAATGATGAAGTGGTATCAAATAGGTGCTACAGGAATTGAAGAGTCTAGCAATGAAGCAGATGCCTACGGGCTAGAGGGTTTATTAGCGGGCAATCCTACCTGGACTGAGAAAGAGAAACTAGAGATTTTCGAAGAGCTTCTTCTTGCGCTTACAGATAAAGTACTCACTGAACAAATTAAACTTGGAGCGAGGGCACAATTCTTTAGATCAAGAGCAGAATGGGAGGCTTTTGTCCCGGCGCTCATGAAATTCACTTCCATGCGAATGCCATTGGCATTCGCAGATAAAGAAATGCGAAGCCGTACACTAGACCTTGTTGCTTCACTTATGGCTGTGTTTCATTCACATCCAAGCTGGTGGGATCGGCTGTCTGGAGCCAACATCCACTGGATAGAGAGAAGCTGCCGACGAATGTTGGAGCAGTTTGTGATAGCGAATATTGTCAACTTCGATGGTCAAGAGAAAAGAGTTGTTTTAAGAGATCTTGCAGATAGATTTAATCAACACAAAAAAGCGATCTGGAAAGAAGGCAAGAAGAAAAGCCGATACAATCAAAGTGCTAGAGCCAATCGCATCAATGCAGCAACAAACAGAGTGGATCTAGGGATTATAGGCAAGCTCAATTCGTCAGAAGGCGAAATTGTTAACTCGCGCAGAATACAGCAAGGCGCTTCAGCCGAGTTGCACCCTGAATCTTTCGTATCCGAAGCACAAAGGCGTCAGAGTCAAATTGTTGAATCTAACCATAGAGCAAGACGTCGCAATGAAGGCATTCGAAAGGCTTTCGTGTGTGAGAGAATTTTTGACCTGTCGAGACAGTAGATTTCGTCTGCGAGAAATGCACGTGAGCGAACCCCAACCATCGTGAGCCAAGGCGACTTTTTAATGCAGTAGCGCCTCGGGCGAACCCACCGAGGTCCTAAAGGGCCGCCCGATATGGACGCGCAAATGTTTACAGAGCTTAGCGGTATCCATTGGTTATTGATCGCTTCTGAAAGGCAGGATCCTACATCGCTCGAAATGTAATTTAATCCTGATGCAATTCACCCTGCAAGAAATAGTGGGTCATAACCTCATATTGCGAATAAAAATTTAATTGTCTATCGTGACTACACATGAAAATTTTAGTTCAAGAAATCAAAACAGAATGGACAAAAGCCTCACGTAGTGGAAGGGCTGCTCAATTAAGAAGCCAAACTCCGCTGAAGCTTGAGATGCCTCAAACGATTTTTGCCTCGGCGGACTATATAATAGTTCATAAGCTTGAATTTAAAGAGGAGAACAACTTTGAGTGTCAGGCTGTCGAAGGCCACCTATCAGATCCTTTCTCAAATGGTAGTGAACTCTTTGGCGCAGTTGAGCTTCGGCCCGGCGACAATGGAAACATACAATTAAAGTTTCGATGGTCTAATGAAGTCGGCGCTCCTGAGCGAAAATCCAGAAATATCGGAAACATTTCAGATGGAGAATGGTTTCAAGTTATCTATAATGGTCGCTTTGGTGGAAGACATGACTGGCTGTACAGACAAATGGTTGTGAATGTTGGCCTGTCTAGCCAAATTGAGCCAACATTTTTTCTGTTAAAAGATCCAAAAGTCACCTGCGACGAACGAGCACTCCTTCGCTAAGTCGCCCATTTAATTCGCGCCCAACTGGTATCAGCGGTTTTTGTAAGGGTCGCCGGAGTACTTCCAAAGCCTATTTTTTAAAAATGATGGTACAACCAAAGAAACGGCACTAGCCATCTTCTTTAAAAGACTAAAACTTTTCATTCCCCAGGGGTAATGGCTTAAAAGAACATCGTTATCTAGTACCCTAAAAAAATAATCGAGGATTAGGGCCATAATGACAAAATCGTCCATTAGACCGAAAACAGGAATCCAGTCTGGGATCAAATCGATCGGAGAAACAATCAGTGCGACAAGGGCAAGAATCACCTTCTTGTCTCGATTAGGAATGCGCTGATCGCCCGCTACATTTTTAAAAAAGTCGACGAGGTCTTTAAAAAACTGAACCATTTGATGACTATCTCAAAAATCCTCAGATTCTCAATAGGTCCTTAGGAGCACCTAGTTATTTTGCCATTGAGTATTTGGGAAAGTACACCCATTCGTAATGGGGCAACCCTCCGGTATTGTATCTCACCCACTGAAGTAAACCGACTGAAAAACCCGTGACGACTAGATTGGAACTTTCTTCTGTGGGAATCAGCTGAGCGCTCATTTCAAAGCTTATGCGCTCATTGCAAATTCGAACGCCTCCCACAATGGCGCAGCTTATCGGCGCAGTCTTATGCAACCGAAACGTGCCGTTGGTTCTTACCTGTGCAGTATCTTCAAACTTATAATTTTTGACTTCTTCACTCTGCGGGTCCTGATACGGAATGGTCGTCGCGCACGTTATGAGCATTTCGTTAGTTGTGCATTCGACTGCAGTGACTGCGGGCGTGCATTCACCGCTCTGGCATATGTTATGATTCATCCTCACCGAAGCATTTATGACTGAGTCTGAAAGTGCGACCCCATCAAAATTTGTGACCGCATGCCCGCGAGTTCCTAAAATCGACATTAGAGTTAAACAAACGAAGAATAGAGAAGACTTGTATACAGATGATACCATTGGGCCCCCTTGAAAGTGTCTCACATTGAGAACGTTATCATTGGAACTGCCATCTAAACAACTTGAACCGTGAGGTGTAACTTTCTGAGGATACCTGTCACACACAAATAGGAGCGTTTCAGATTTAGACACTGATGTCTTGCCGCCTGAAACTCAGGACCTCTGTCTGGGCACACCTCGTGCACCTGACTGTTTACTAGTTCGAACATTTAGTGTGCGCAGAGCAGTTGTCGCGGTTTCCATTCTTATTTTGGCTTCTGTACCCGCCTCGCCTTCGTTTCACTAATCCATCTAGTAGAAGAAAACATATGAAATTTCGTGGTAGCTTGGTTGATTTGCTACTTCCGCCAATTGGGCTTGTCTTATCGATTTCACTTTTGGTTTTATCGGCTGCGAACAGCCAACATACCGTCGACAAAAAACTAGGGCGCTCCGCTAGTCGAGGATGTGGGGGTACTGAGCGGGTCTCAAAACTTGATAAGAAGACTTGTGTACTCAAGGTCACTAGTTGGAGTAAGGAAAAGCTTTTCGCACATAGCGACTTTAGCAGTAGAACTGGCACAATTATAGTTGGTCGCATTGAGCAAAATATTGACAACCAAGAAGTGGCTGATGGCTGGATAGATTTGTACTACGAATTTTTAAAAGTGAAAAAAAGTTCTAGCACTCCCAAATATGGTTTAGATGCGAGATCGCAAGACGAATATGACCAAGATTTCGCACTTTTTGAAGAGCTTGTCGCTCGGGTCCATGATAAGTCCAACGCTCTGGAAGATTCAGTTGCCGACAGGTACAAACGGCACTTAACGGAAGTTAGAAGTCAATTGCAGCGATTGGCTCCGGCGGAATCCGCTGGAGCCGCTTTCTTCTCTAGCGGTGCTCAGTAAGTAGCAACGGACTGTTCGAATGCAATCGAAGGAATGAAATCTTTTGTGGAGGATGAAATGAACAAGAGCCTAATAATTTTAATCGGTCTCATTCAAATGGGATTTTCGACAGCTGGTGCCGAAGTCGACACAGCACAAAATGTCCAAAAAATGATCGAAAGTCTAGATGATAAAGAGCTGGAAAAAGTGACTCGTTCAAACGACGAATTTTCAAAATGGTGGTCTAGCCTCTCCGAGTGGCAACGAAGGGCTTTGCGTGCAACATTGTCGACGATCTCGCCTGTCACCGGAGGAGTTCTAGCCGGAAGCGATCTCCTAAACATCATTGAGCGAAATTCTAATGCCAGGAAGGATGAGGAATCTAGAAGAGTGATGAAATTCTTCGTCAGCGAACGAAATCCAAAGATTCCCCGACCTGCGAAATCCGGCTCTTATGATGCGGACTCGGGATTAAGCCCCGAGACGATAGCCGAATTTGAAGCGGCAGGTAAAAAATTACAGTCAAAGGAAGGAACTCGCGAAAAGTGGCAAGCTATCTTGAAGAGAGTGCAATGTAGTACGGAGGACGATGCTCACATCTTAAATACCAAAGACACTGGGTGTTCGGAAGCTGCAATTGGTGATGCAAGTGCGAACCATCAAACTAAGATCACCGCGGCACCAAGGGTAAAAGCTTCTGCAGAAACCAACGCGGCCCAAGTATCAGCCGGCACAAAATAATCTAAACTTAATTGACAAAAGCCCTCAAATTCTTGCGCAGAAATTGCGCAAGACGTTTGAGAAAATCTCAGCCATCTTTGCCATCTCAGAAGTGACTTCTTCGTGAGTCAGCGCAGAGTCGGTTAGGCCCGCCGCTAAGTTGCTGATGCAGCTGAGTCCAACGATGCTGGCGCCCATGTGATTTAAAGCGATAGACTCATTCACTGTGCTCATACCAACTGCCGATATCCCAAGCTTTTGCAGATACCGGACTTCAGCTGGCGTTTCATAGCTTGGTCCCAGTAGGCCGCCGTAGACACCTGTAAAGTATTTTATTTTAAGCTCTTCCAAAACGTTCTTGAGTTTGCTCGAAAGCTCCCTGTTGTAGACCTTTGACATATCGGGGAACCTTGGGCCAAGTGGCAAACATTCTTTACCTATCAACGGGTTTAACCCAGTCAGATTTATATGATCCTCAATCAACATAAAACTTCCGGGCTTCATCGCCGTGTTGAGTCCCCCGCTGGCATTTGTTATAACAAACTGCGAACAGCCCCAAAACTTCAAGGCCCGAACCAAATAGACAACCTCATCGATGTTGTGGCCCTCGTAATAATGAACACGGCCTTGAAGAATCGCAATTTCGCTTGCGACACCTTTTGCAGATCCCCCTGCCTTGCCAACAAAGAGCTGCCCCTTATGGCCTTCAACAGTTGGTGATAGAAAATGCGGAATTTTAGAATACTCAAGCACCTTCGGCTCAGTGAGCGATTCTGCAAAAGCACCTAGGCCCGACCCGAGTACAACACATGTCTTTGGAGCAGGCCCGAGCTCTTTATCAAGGTAGGCTTTTGTTTCTTTCAGTCTTTCAACAAGTGATGCTGTTTTCATTAGTTCTCTTTCTCTAGTCTAAATATTTCTTTATAGCTCACGGATCCCCCGACAGGAAAATTCGTTACGGCTCTCATTTAGAGCCACTAGACCCGGGTAAATAGTAATTCACTTCGTCGTAAGGCTTAACGCGGCTAAAGTTTCCTTCATCAAAGCGGAGCGAGCTAAATAGACGCCTTTGCGCAGACTCCACGCCCTTGTTGTTTCGGTGGTAGAGTTTCGCTATGACTTCGCCAACGCTCACTTTCTGACCTAACTTCACAAACCATTCAATGCCGACGCTGTGATCAATCTTGTCAGAAAGGGATTTTCTCCCGGCTCCTAAGTCGATAGCAGCATAGCCAGCTTGCTCGACATCAATTGAAGTCAGCGTGCCAGAGTGCGCGGATTTAACTTCGATCACCTCGCTCGACACCTTTAGATCACTCAGTTGGCCGCCCTGATGTTTGACCACGTTTTCAAATTTCTCATAGGCTTTACCCGAACTGATTAGCTTACCAGCAAGTTGAAACCCTTCATCTAAACTCGAGGCCTTTCCGGTAATCTCTAACATAGCGCCGGCAAGAAAGAGGCTAAGCTGATAGGTATCGCTCCACGAATCGTCACGGTTGCCTTTTAAGATTTCTAGACACTCATTTACTTCTAAAGCATTGCCAATGGCGCAGCCGAGAGGTTGCTCCATCGAAGTCAAAAAAGTGGTTGCAGGAACCCCCTTCAAGGCAGAAATCTTGCCCAAGTTGTCGGCGAGTTTTTTTGCATCTTCTAAACTCTTCATAAAGGCGCCAGATCCGAATTTAACATCGAAAACGAGTGCGCGCGCACCTTCGGCCAGTTTTTTAGAGAGTATACTGGCGCAGATGAGAGGAATGCTTTCAACGGTTCCGGTAACATCTCTCAGGGCGTAAAGTTTTTTGTCCGCAGGGCAGATGCGCTCAGTTTGCCCAATAAAGGAGATTCCTAATTCTGTAAGTTGCCGCTTGAACTCGGCAATCGAAAGATTTGTGCGAAAGCCGGGGATGCTCTCAAGTTTGTCGAGCGTGCCGCCAGTATGCCCGAGCCCCCGGCCTGACATCATCGGAACAATAACATCACAACAGGCTACTATCGGACCCAAGATAAAACTTGTTTTATCTCCAACGCCTCCGGTGCTGTGCTTGTCGCATGTGGGGAGCTTAAGATCTCGAAGGTCAACTTGATCTCCGGATGTTTGCATAATGTCTTCAAGCTCAAGTGTTTCTTCTGCAGACAAAGACTGAAAGTAAACGGCCATTAGCCATGCAGAAACTTGTTCATCTGGAATTTCGCCCTTGACGTATCCTTGAATAAAAAAGGTCAATTCATCTCGAGTTAGCGAGTATCCGTTGCGTTTTTTACGGATCAGCTCGGCGACATTGTATTTCACTCTTTTTTACTCCTTAATGAAGGCTTCTACTTCAATCAATAGGCTTGAGAGTCTGGCGGAAAGGCAGCTACCTTCTAAGCCTATTCATATATCTTTCGCCAATCAAATCTCTTTCTATTTTGCCATGTCCGCGCGAAAGCTTAAAGGTTGCCTAATAGCTTGTGCCGATGTCCTTCAAAGCTCCTTTAGATGTAGGTTTTTTTTCGCCCATTAGCTCGCCAACGATAGCAACGCTCCTGCTGAGGCCCAATCGATTGGCGCCTGCGGCGATCATATTCAAAGCATCTTCTAAATTTTTAATGCCGCCAGAGGCTTTTACTCCCTTTTCAGGCCCAACAATTTTTCGCATAAGAGCAACAGCTTCACATCGGGCGCCATGCTGAGAAAATCCCGTCGATGTTTTCACAAAGTCTGCGCCGGCCGCCATCGCAATCGCCGAAGCAGCGGAGATTTGTAAATCATTGAGTTCGCTAATTTCTAAAATCACCTTAACCGTCTTTTTGTCTGAAGTAGAGCTAGATCGAGCTGCATTGTGAGGCCTAAAGCCATTGACGACCGAGCTAATTTCTTCAAACAATTTTTCGTACTGAAAGTTGAAGACATATTGCCGATTCAGAACCATGTCGATTTCATCAACGTCAAGCGATCGCGCCTGTACGGACTGAGCCAATTTTGCTTCTATGCTTTCTGCGCCAGATGGAAATCCGACAACTGTTGCGATCTTCACGCTGTTCAACGTTCTCTCATTTTGTTTTTTTGTCTTTGTTTCGCTGAGTGCCGGGGTGCTCGCCAATTCTTGCCGACAGTGCTTCACCCACTCTAGGGGTACACATACTGAGAAAAATCCAAACTCTAGCGCTTGCTGGCAGAGCAGTGTAAAGTCAGCCTCTTTTGCGTCGGGAGTTAACAAAGTGTGATCTATCAATGCAGCTAGTTCGCCGGCTTCCATATTGCGCATGTTAGTAAATCCTCCGTTTTGTTGGCTTCACGTTTAGAGGCATTACATCTAATCATGAAACGTAGGGACTATCGGTAATCACAACCCAAGAAACATTTTTTAAAGCGAAAATCGCTCCAGAAGCGAGCCCCTAACATACGACCTGATGGCAGCTACGTCCAGGTGCGTATTACAATCCGCGTGTAGAGCCAAAAAATCATTACCCCTTAGCCGTCGCCCTAGATAGTCTTATTAGATAAGCGATAACTTTTTAGGGGAGAGCTCAATGAAAAGAACTCTGAAGACGGTCTTACTTTGCCTAAGTCTGATGGCGGCGACACTTTCCTACGAGACAGTCTGTGCTCAAAAACAAAAAGGCTCCAGCCAAACCTCCGCCGACGGAGGTGGTAGCGCGCGAAGGCACTTTGCAACGATACTTTATGCAGGGCTTGGCGGTGCAGCTCTAGGCCTCAGTACGCTCAGTTTTTATGGTCGCCCGCAAGACTATCTTGTGAACATAGCTTATGGTGCCGCTGCGGGAGTTATTGCGGGTGTTGCCTATGTTACTTACGAGTGGCTAACCGAGCCAAGCTCCGTATATGGTGAGCTCGGCGGAGCAGAGAATTTTTGGGTTGGCCGACAACATAACCAGGCGCCCTCAGCAGCCGTTAATCTGGCTAGATACCAAAAGCCAGAGGCGTGGGGACTGAAGCTCTCACCTTTACTCTTATCAAACTCATCAAACAGTTGGGCTCGCCCCAGCCCGAATGAAAGCTATACTAGCGGGTTAGCAATAAATATTTCGATGTAGTAAGAAACCGTCTTTACATTAATCGTCAACACACCATCAGTACCAACTCTCATCAAAAATGCTGATGACAAAAACCGGAGATTCTTCGTTTTCTCGATTTAATTTTAATCGATGACGGGCTTAATTCGCCACCTTAACTACGCTTTAAATATGCACGACAATATAAAGCCATGTACATCAGTCTTCGTAAGCCACTGAAAACACGCAGCTTTTTGTTCGGCGCCAGAGGCATCGGCAATCAGCCGCTCTTTTTGAGAGGATTCACAGGCAGCGAAATTGAAGTCGTGTTAGCGCTTGGCTGTGCCGACTTTATTTGTGGGTTAATTTCATGAAGCGGCTTCTTGCTGGCTTCTGACGATTTCGCGTTTTGTGAATTTGAGGAAGATTTATCTAGAGGTGGTTCAGAGTGAAAAGACATGTCCTCTACTTTTTTACCCAAGAAAGAGGCACCATCTTTTGGCGTTATAAGTCCTCGTTTGATCAAATCTTTCACCGAGTCTTCAAAGGTGAACATTCCTTGCTGCCGTCCTAGCTGCATCGAAGAAACGATCTGAAAAGTCTTTCCTTCTCGAATCAAGTTAGCGATTGCAGTCGTATTCACTAAGCATTCAAGAACAGCCGCTCGCCCCTGACCATCGGCTCGAGGCAAAAGCCCCTGTGCTAAAACTCCGCGCAAACTCTCAGATAGCATGACCCTGATTTGAGCCTGTTGATCTGCCGGAAAGGCATCGATGATACGATCTACCGTCTTTGGTGCACTGTTTGTGTGAAGTGTACCAAAAACAAGGTGTCCGGTCTCCGCGGCAGTGATGGCTAGAGAAATCGTCTCTAGATCTCGCATCTCACCTACTAGTATGATATCGGGGTCTTCACGAAGCGCAGCACGCAAAGCGTTTGCGAACGATTTCGTGTGGCTCGAAACTTCTCTTTGATTCACGAGACTTTGTTGATTCTGATGCACAAATTCAATGGGGTCTTCAACTGTAAGAATATGCGCTCGTTCATTTCGATTAATATGATCAAGCAGCGCTGCAAGCGTTGTCGATTTACCGCTACCAGTGGGGCCCGTGACAAGAATGAGACCTTTGTGAACGTTGATAAGATCTAACAAGCTTTCTGGTAAATTGAGTTCAGCGACAGTTTTTATAGTCTCCGGAATGATACGAAAAACCGCACCAATTCCTTTTCGCTGCATAAACACGTTGCAACGAAATCGCCCAACTCCCTCGAGGGGATAACTGCAATCTAGTTCCCAGTTTTCAATAAACTGTCGCTTTTGCTTTTCAGTGAGAATCTCGAAAATTAGCGCTTGGATCTCTTGAGCGTTCAGCTCACGAAAGTTAAGTTTTACCATTTCACCGTGCACGCGAAGGTACGGCGGACTGCCACTCGTAATGTGCAAGTCAGATGCACTTTGCTTTTTCATTAGGCCAAATAAATCGTCGAGTTTTGCCATCTAAAATCCTGCCCGATTAACCTTGAGTTTCTCCAGTGATTCCTCTAACTTATCGGGTTGTAGTGTCGGATTTCTTAACAGTTCCGCGACTGGCCTCGACGCAAGTGATGGTCGCCCTTCGACGAAAGTACAGGATCTTAGTATGTCGTCTCTCATACTTGTCAGCATGCGGCCCTCTGGCACACGGGTCGCCGTCATTGAAAACGACGTCCTTACAGACTTTATGATGGAGTCGAGCCATAAAAGAGGCTACGCGGGCTCTGTTTACAAGGGCAAGGTTCTGAGGATTTTACCGGGTATGCAGGCTGCTTTTGTCGACATAGGCCTTGAGCGAGCGGCGTTTCTGTATGTCGGAGATGTCATTGATCAGTCCGCAGAGGACGCTTCTATTTTTTTAGAGGCTGATGGCGGTCCGCCTGAGCCCACAGGCGGCGAAATGGTCAACGTCGAATCGAAAAGGGATACAGAAAAGCCCCGTGCTCAGATACAGGATTTATTAACAGAGGGCCAATTTGTTTTAGTACAAGTGGCCAAAGACCCGCTTGGAACAAAGGGCGCAAGGGTCACCACGCATTTGTCTCTTCCGGGGCGTCATGTTGTTTTCATGCCGTCGGTGAGTCATTTGGGAATATCTCGAAGAATTGAAGACGAAGCAGAACGTGATCGGCTTCGTGATATCCTAGAAAGACACAAGCCCACTGAGGGCGGCATCATAGTTCGCACAGCTGGCGAGCAAGCTCCTGAAGAAGCTATCAAAGCCGATATAGAGTATTTGAGTATTCTCTACAGTGAAATTCAGAAGGAATTTAAGAGACGCAGAAACGTCGGGCTCGTTCATACAGAATTAGATGTAGAGCTGAGAGCGATCCGTGACTTTTTGACTGAAGATGTAGAAGAAATTCTTGTCGACGACTACAAAGCCTATAAAAGAGCCGCGAAGTTTACAGCCCAGTTTATGCCAAGGCTCAAAAACCGCGTGAAACACCATAAGAGTGAGGCTCCTCTATTTGATCTATACAATGTTGATTTAGAAGTGAGCCGGTCTTTGGGTAGAAAAGTTTGGCTCAAATCGGGTGGGTACATCATTATTGATGAGGCCGAGGCCCTTGTAGTTATTGATGTGAACACCGGGAGCTATGTCGGGAAGAAAGACCTTGAAGAGACGATTCTAAAAACCAACCTAGAGGCCGTAAAAGAAATTGCCCACCAGCTGAGAATCAGAAACTGCGGCGGCATTATAATCATCGACTTTATTGATATGGAGAGGGTGGGCAACCGCGAAAAGGTCATGGAGGCGCTTAAAGACGAGCTTAAAAAGGATCGGGCTCGAACGACGCTTTCTGAGATGTCCTCGCTCGGGCTAGTAGAGATGACCCGCAAGCGGATTCGGCCCAGCTTGGTCAAAAGTCTCTGTGAGCCCTGCTTCTACTGCGAAGGCCGGGGATATGTAAAATCCAAAGCCACGATCTCTCAGGAGGTCTTTTTTGCCGTCGAGAGAGAAATGGGCAAGAAAGTACGTAGGAACTCGGCCACTAGGATCAGCTGCCATCCCGAGCTGGCCGCATGGATTTTTGATGAGGAGAGCGAAACCCTCGAATTTATGGAAAAACGCTACGGCGTGACCCTCCAGTTTGTGACGTCAAACGAATTTCATATAGAAGAGTACGAGATTTCTTCTTTGGCCATCGGGGAGCCAGCCGATCCCCCATCAGGGACTTCATACGATTCTTGACAGCGCGCCGCTCTCATGGCACTAATTCCGACTCGCAAGGAAGTTTGAGGAGGTCCCATGTACGCAGTCATTCGCACCGGTGGTAAACAATACCGCGTTGAACCGGGCGTGACCATTCGGGTTGAAAAGCTAGATAAAGAGATTGGGACAGAGTTTGATCTCAGTGAAGTCTTGCTTATTGGCGGAGATAAAATTCACGTCGGCACACCGCTCGTAGAAAAAGCGAAGGTAACCGTCGTAGTAACTCGTCAAGCAAAAGGACCCAAGGTTCTTATTTATAAAAAGAAGCGCCGTAAAGGTTACGAAAAGTTAACTGGTCATAGGCAACTTTATACCGAGCTGTTTGTCGCTGGAATTAGCGGACCTGATGGTCAGCATATAAAGGCAGAAGCTAAGCCGGTCATTGTAGATCCAGTTAAAAAAGCAGAGAGGCTTGCTAAGGCTGAAAACAAGCCAAAAAAGAAAAAAGTAGCAAAAAAAGTTGCCGCGGCTCCAAAGAAAAAGAAAGTTGCTAAGAAGGCAACGTCTAAAGCTGGTGCCAAAAAGAAGACAAAGAAAAAGGCGAGCAAGAAGTAATTTTTTAAGTTAGCATTGGAGCTCTTAAGGAGAGTAACATGGCATCGAAAAAAGCTGGTGGTAGTACAAGAAACGGACGAGACAGTCGCGGTCAAAGATTGGGTGTAAAGGCTTTTGGTGGTCAGTTCATCTCTGCAGGTTCTATCATTGTTCGTCAGCGTGGAACTCAGTTTTACCCAGGTAATAACGTAGGTCTCGGTAGAGATTTCACGATTTTCGCGCTTCAAGATGGTCATGTGAAGTTTGAACGGATTACTAAACAGAAAATGCGTATTAGCGTATATCCGAAGTCAGCCTAGAGCTAATATCAATAAAATAAATAGTGATGTGTTGCCAGAGCTGTCGCAGTTCAACAGTTACGACAGTTTCAAAGCATTATCAGCATTTCTCGTATCAAATGGACTCAAGCAATCGTCCAAAATAATGTTGGTCTAGAATGAAGTTCGTCGATGAAATCGATATTGAAGTGTGTTCTGGCTCGGGTGGGCCTGGGGCGATCAGCTTTCATCGTGAAAAGTTTGTGCCTCGCGGGGGACCAGACGGTGGTGCTGGCGGCAAAGGTGGGGATCTCATTTTTGCGGTGTCTGATCACCTCAATACGTTGTTTCCGTTTAGATCAAACAAAAAGTACGCGGCGAAAAACGGTGATCCAGGAGCTGGCCAAAATCGCACGGGGCATGACGGAGAAGATCTTGTGCTAAATGTTCCGAAAGGAACAATCATTCGAGATGAATTTGGCGAAATAATCGCCGACCTCAATGAATCTGAAGCAAGATTCGTCTACTTAAAGGGCGGAAGAGGTGGGCAAGGAAATCTCTTCTATAAAACAAGTGTTAATCAAGCTCCGAATCGCGCACAACCAGGCGAGAGCGGTGAATGTAAGCGCGTTCATCTAGAGCTCAAACTACTAGCGGACGTCGGGATATTGGGCTTCCCCAACGCAGGTAAAAGCACTTTGATTTCACGAGTGTCCTCGGCTAGGCCAAAGATCGCAGATTATCCGTTCACAACCTTGACCCCAAATCTGGGGGTGGTTCATTTTGGTGGCGAGCAGACTCTTGTAGTTGCGGACATTCCAGGGTTGGTGCCCGGAGCCCACAAAGGGGTCGGCCTTGGTCTGAAGTTTCTCAAGCATATCGAGCGCACAGCATTTTTTATTCACTTGATTGATGTCAGCATGATGAGCGCCCGCGACCCGATGGAAGATTACGATAGCATTCAGATGGAGCTAAAAGGATATGACCAGCAATTTGCTGACTCTGAACTTGGACCCCCTTTGATGGATCGCTTCCAGCTGGTTGTGCTCAACAAAGCTGACTTATTAAACTCAGACGAACTCTTTGAAGTAACGCGAAGGTTTGAGTCTCGGGGGCTTCGAGTGATTGCCATTTCCGCGGCAACAGGGTACGGGTTAAAGGAATTGCTGGACGCGATGAGGAGACAACAGTTTGCAGGAAATTAAGAGACTTGGAGTCTTTGGTGGAAGTTTTAACCCATTTCATCGTGGGCACCTGAATTCAATTTTGACCGCTTTAGAAAAGCTACAACTCGACAAAATTTTGGTCGTACCCGCATTTCAAAGTCCCGATAAGCCATTGATTGAAGGGCCAACTCCCGAGCAACGATTTGAAATGGCGAGACTCGGCATACAGGGGCAAGACCCCCGAGTCGAAGTCAGCGACGTCGAAATCAGCAGAGGTGGGGTGAGTTACACCGTCGATACAATCGACCAATTAAAAAAGCAGTTTGCGGGTGCGGAGATTTTTTTGATTATCGGCACGGACAATTTTGAAACTTTTGACCGCTGGAAGAACTTTGAGCGCATTTTGCAAAACGCTAATTTGATTGTAACCACCAGACCAGGATACGTCTTGCCAAGTACGCAAGATGAAATCCCTGATGGGGTGGATAAAATGATAGAAGAGTTTGGCCCAAGAGAAATTCTTCTTAGCTCTGCAAAGGTTATTCGTTTCTTGCCGCTTAAAGATGTTGAAGCATCAGCGTCTGAAATACGAAGAGGTATGCGACTTGGTAGAAACGTGTCGGGTCTTCTAGCTTTTGAAGTTGAGAAGTACATCGTCGACAGCAAACTTTACGCAGGGATTGAAAAAAAGATTTCTGATTTTTCTAAGCTCACTCAGATTTGTGCTGCGAGAATAGAAGAAAAGAAGGGATTTGCAATTCGAGCATTTGATCTTGAAGGCATAGAGAGTATTTCGGACTACGCGATCGTTTCTTCAGGAACGAGCACTCGTCATGCCGCTTCTCTTGCTGAAGATCTCATGATGTTCATCAAAAAAGAGTATGGCGTGCACCCTCTGGGGATAGAGGGATTGCAAGAAGGGCGCTGGATTGTTTTAGATTACGGAGCTTTAATCGTTCACTTTTTTTACGACTACGTTCGCGCGGAATATAGAATCGAAGAACTTTGGAGAGCTGCAAAAGAAATCCCCCTTCAACTCGCGAAAACCGCGGTTAATTAAAGAGTACCGCTTTAGGTTGGGTTCAAAAGCACACATTAGAGAGGTGTTGAAGCATGGAAGTATCACTTCCAAATTCTGTGACCCAGCCTGGTCTACGCGCGTGAAATAGTTTTGCTTATCTTTATCTAAGCCCACTTCAAAAACCAGGAGTTTAGATGATACGCATTTTGTACATAACATCAGGAGCAAACAAGTCGGCAGATGGGCTCGCACAAGAATTCACTAAGCGGGCTGGGGCGTGGCATAAGTTAGAGCTCGTTGAGTTAAAGGTCAAATTGTCCAATGGTCTGAGTGCTGAAGAGAGAAAACAAAAAGAGACCCATGCGATCATCGAGAAGCTGAGCCCCCGCGCTTTCAAAGTTGTTCTCGATGAAAAAGGTAAATCTGTTGATACTAATCGGTTCGCTCAGCTTATTGAGGTCGCTTTCAAAGACTTCGGCAGTGTAGATTTTTGTATTGGAGGAGCCTATGGCTGGGACCAAAATCAACTGAAGGCATTTCATCAAACGCTTCGACTCTCAGATTTAACGATGAATCATTGGCTGGCTAAGCTAGTATTATGTGAGCAAATTTACCGGGCCCTTTCTATTTTGAACAATCACCCTTATCACAATGTCTAAATACTAGGTGCGAGGCAATTTAACTCTTTCACAGCTCCTAAAACTAGGTGCCATGGTTGAACGAAATACCGCGCCGTTGTTTTAGAAGAGATTTTCAGATTTCTAACGATCTTTTTACAGATGGAAGGCGAACTAGGATAGAGAGAGCACCTATACGGAGTTCGGACCTACACATTTACTTTTTGCGAAAGAGCCTCCTGTTTGCGTGCCTGGCGAGAGCTTTTCATAGGCGTAGAATTGCAGCGCCAAACACCAATGGCGTCAAATTTTTCCGAAATTTTTAGTGTCGTAGCATCTTACGATGTGCACCAGTGCCCTCGCTGCTTAAGCATTGTTAGCAGCAAAGCACCCGAACCATTTTGTAAAGCTTGCTGGAATTGGGCAATGACGGAGATCTCGATTAAGAGCCTTTTTTTGTCAAACCAACTACGAGTTTGGAATGCCATGGCATCTTCGCCTCAGAAATATCAGGAACTGTTCGACCCCCTACTTGTTGTCAAAGCTCTTAAGGGGAGCTCGTCCCGCCGGGGATGGTTAGAAATGGCAAAAAAGTACGCCCTCGATGAGTCTTTTATATCTTGGGTAAAGCGGCTAGCGGTACAAACCCCAAATGATCTCTTTCTGGTTCCGGTACCTGGCTCATCTACTTACCTGCGAAATCACGCAAGGACGTTTGCAGAGTCACTCTCAACGTTGCTGGGTTTGCCGGTGTGCGATCTGCTTTGTAGTGCAAACCAAAGACAGTCTCAGAAAACTCAGTCTCGCACGGAGAGATCAAAAAAGGTTTACCTCTTAAAGGTTCGAACAAAACCACTGCGAAGCAGACACTACCAATACTCTTGCTCCCGATGGCCTCCTGCTACCGGCGACGGCCAACACAAGGAGAGTGTGCCCAAATTCCTTATCGTGGACGATCTAATGACCTCTGGGGCCACTCTAAAGGCGGCAACTCACACTTTGCTCGAACTCGGAGATGTCAAAGGCGCGATAGTCCTTGCTTGCCGGGAGCGCAACAAGTTGCTATAACGCGTCATTGATGCGCGAGCAAGACTTTAGCTCTTCATAGGAATGGTAAAGCCAAGCTGGGCGCTGATTATCTGAGTTAATGGAGTTTTAAAAATCTAAACACGCGCTGAGGCTTGCTCATAAAAATCTTGGAGCAAGTAAATGGCCGGGAGCCTTTTGAGTTCAGGAGTATTGCATGCGATCCACGTGGCAACACGACGATTTTGTATCGTACAAACTAGGGCGACTTTTTGAATTTTCGTCTCGTGGTTTGATTTACAATATCACTCTTGTCTCTTTGCTCATTACAGTCACCAGCTTACTGCTTTTTGCACCTCATATGGCATTTGCCAAAGATACCAGCGCCGCCGAGGCGCTGAGGGCTGTTGAGAACAAATACCAAACCGCGATGTCGGTAAAGATGGATGTGAAGAAAACCCTCAGGCTCTCGGTTCTGGATAAAACAAAAGAATCCCACGGAGAAATGACTCTTCAATCGCCGGGCCATATGCGGCTAGAGCTAAAAGAGCCCGACAATAGCTTGCTTGTAGTTAATCCAAAGTCTGTTTGGCTTGTTCATCACCCGCTTGACGACGACTTTGATGACAAAGTTCGCGTGACGGTGTCGAAGGAGCCGCTGAAATCACAGCCTCAAATGCTGGTTGTTTTTTTGATGGGCTCCGGAAGTTTGTTAGATACTTTCACCATCAAAAACGAAGCCACGTGGAAGCCGGGCGGCGAGCCGATTGAATTAGAGCCGAAAAAGAAAACTGAGTCGGAGATTTCGAAGGCTAGCCTAATTATTGAAGCCGGAGAAATCAAAAAACTAAGCTACTTTGATCACCTTGATAACGAAACTGTTCTGGAGTTTTCAAAAACCAAATTCGGAGAAAAAATTAAAAAAACACTCTTTGAATACAAGCCACCGAAAGATGCTGTTGTCACAAGAGTTGATTGAGCCGGCCCACGAGCAAACGCCAGATTGTTGTAGGGGTACGGGGTTGGTTTTGAAGTGAGGTTTGGAGTCACCAAACAAAGAGAGGAGAATAAGAAATGCCAAGTTTTGATATAGTTTCAGAGATCGATCTACAAGAAGCAGACAACGCCGTTCAGCAGGCGCGAAAAGAGATCGGGGGACGCTACGACTTTCGCGGAAGCAAATCTGAAATACATTGGGACAAAAAAATCATCACAATTTTGGCGGACGACGATTACAAACTCGGGGCTATGAAAGATATTCTGCAGAGCAAATTTCATAAACGCGGGATCGATATCCGCGTCCTGAAGTTTTCGGAGCCTGAGCCCGCATCAGGCATGATGAAACGTCAAAAAGTCGATTTGATTATTGGCATCGAGAGCGAGACTGCAAAAAAAATTACTAAATCTATCAGGGATTCTAAACTAAAAGTGCAGTCACAAATTATGGACGACAAGGTGCGGGTAACATCAAAAAGCATTGATGAATTGCAAACGTGTATCCAGTTTGTAAAGGATCAAGATTTCACTGTGGCTCTACAGTACACGAATATGCGGAGCTAAAGAGTGCAGCCAATCTAGAACATACTAAGAAATGAGAATAAACACATATGAGCGAAATTACTGAAAATAAAAAAGTTCACTTTGTGAGCCTTGGTTGCCCAAAAAACCTTGTCGATACCGAAATCATGCTGGGTAGCCTTTCGCGGCAGAATTACTCAGTAACTGAGAATCCAGGCGAAGCGGATACTATTATAGTGAATACTTGCGGCTTTATTGACGAATCTAAGCGAGAGTCCATCTCTACAGTTCTTGAAATGGGTGAACTCAAAAAGAACGGTCTCCTCAAAAATTTGGTTGTCGCCGGATGTCTTACGCAAAGATATAAAGATGAACTCGTGGAAGGTATTCCAGAGGCAGATCTTTTTGTGGGCTCGGGCGAGTTTCAGAATATTGCTGAAATTCTCAAAAACCGAGAGGCAGGATCGACAGAAAAACGCTATTTCAACTTGCCGACCTTTCTGCAAAACGAGGCAACTCCAAGAATTAATTCGCAAATGCCTCATCGGGCTTACTTGAAAATATCTGAGGGTTGTAAAAAGAGATGTGCTTTTTGTGCGATACCTTTGATTCGGGGCAACCTGCAATCTCGAACGATTCCTGCAATTGTTGCTGAAGCAAAGCTACTCGTTGCCTCAGGGGTGAGAGAGGTTATTGTTATTTCTCACGACTTCACCGACTTTGGTTGGGACCTCAGAAGACAAAACCCAGAAGCGATCGAAACGCCTTATGAACTTTTAAAGGCCCTGAGCGAAATTCCGGGACTAGATTGGATAAGAACCCTTTACGTGTATCCGGATGGAATCGATCAAAAACTCATTGATCTCATCAAATCTAAAGACAATTTGGTAAAATACTTCGACATGCCACTTCAGCATATTAGCGATTCGATCTTAAAATCGATGAATCGTAAAATGACCCGTCAGTTGATTGAAGCGGCTCTAAAAATGATACGTGAGGAAATCCCTGAAGCTGTAATCCGAACCCAGTTTATTGTGGGTTTTCCTGGGGAAACAGAGGAAAACTTTCAGGAGCTTCTTGGTTTTATCAAAGAACAAGAGTTTGACCGGGTGGGTTGTTTTAAATACTCGCCGGAAGAAAAAACCCCCGGATCCAGAATGCCCGACCAAGTTGACGAGCAAACAAAACAGAGACGACATGATGAGCTCATGGAAGTTCAGCAAGAGATTAGTCGTAGAAAGCACGCCGCTTTGGTCGGAAAGACCGTCGAAGTTCTCGTAGAAGGTCTCAGCGAAGAAACCGAACTTTTGCTACAAGGAAGAACTTCTCAGCAAGCTCCAGAGATAGACGGTATTGTTTATCTGCGAGACGGACATGCAGAGATGGGTGAAATTGTGAGAGTGAAAATAGTTGAAAGTATGGACTACGATCTTGTGGCAGAAATTATCGAACGCGAGCCGAGAAGAAGCCCCTTGACGTCTAACGGCAGGGCGCGTTAGCCTAAATTCATAGAATTTTCATGCGCTTAATGCGGGGGGATAAATGTTTGAGAGTCGCATCATGGTAGTCTTCGTAGTTTCTGCAGTCGTCTTTTTTGTCGCGAATATGCTTATTTCATAGGCAAAGCATCTCCAGTGACTAGTTTTTCAAAAGATAAATGTCTGAGTAGTTTCTACCTAAGCCGTCGTCGTCCATTCCGTAACCCACAACAAAGCGATCCTCAATTGTTCGGCCCAAGTAGTCCGGTATAATATTGATCACCCTTCTTGCAGGTTTATCTAGTAGCGATGCGACCTTTAAACTTGCTGGCCCTGCCGAAAGCAAACGATTCTTTAAAAAGCTCAGTGATCTGCCAGCGTCAATGATCTCTTCCACCACAATGACGTGTTTATCGGCGACGTTGATTTCGATGTCTTTTGTTATTGAAACTCCGGCGGGTCTATCACCGTCTTTTTTAACGTTGCTGAGCTGCACGAAATCTACCTGGAGCGGAAGCCGAATTCTACGGACAAGGTCAGAAAGAAAAAGAAAGGATCCTTTTAGGGGGCACACAAAAATCAATTGCTCTCCAAAATAATCGGACTCGATTTCTCGGGCAATTCTATCGATCATTTCGTCTATCTCGGCCTTTGTAATAAAAGGAAGCATATCGTTTCTAATCAAGCTCATGCTGAGTCTCCCTGTAAAAAAGCTGGTTTCGCCCTGTTCGCGACATTCTCAATATCTCTTGGGCTTCGGAATTCATTGGGTCTCTTAACAAAACTGATTCAGCAATCTCTGCAGCAAGTTCAATGTCGCCAGCCTTGTAATGCGCAGATGCTAGCTTTAACCGTGCAGGCAAATACTGAGGGAAGTCCCTCGTTAAATTCTTTAACTCACGGATAGAGCTTCTCTCATCGCCCTTTTTCAAAAAACACTCCGCTATTCGCATCCCGTACTCCGGCTTCTTCGATGAGAGTCGCTGTGATTTGAAGTACTGCTCAATAGCCTCGTCGATTCTCTCGTACTGAAAGTAAAGATCTGCAAGCTCTCTATGTTTTTTAGCCAAAAGCTCCTCAACAAATGGGTCACGTTCATGTTTCTTTTGATCGAGCGCTTTCTGCGCGTCTTCGAAAACCTTGCGTCCCTCGTCGTATCTACCCAAATCGTTCAATATTACAGACAGCCCTATGCTCGCATCTGTGTAGGCCGGATCAATCTCTAAGGCTCTCTTAAATAGCTTGATGGCCTTTGAAAACTTTCCGTTCTCGTAATATATCGTCCCCAACATTTGGAATACCTCAGGTATTCTGTTGTTTAACAATAATACTCTTTGTAAAAGAGGCTCCGCCTCGCTGTAACGCCCCTCGATAAAATCTTCCTTCGCAACGTCCATTAACTCTTGATAGTCATGCGCTTTGCTATTGGGCTTCACTGCGGGCCTCACCAGCTTCTTCAGACTCCGGAAACTTGCTGATCAATTCTTGAAAATACTTCTTAGCTTCTTCGTTCTGTTCCAGCGCTTTTGACATACGTCCCGCACCGAGCAAAGCCGGACGAATCTGATCAGTATCCGGGAACTTAGAGAGCACATAGCGATATCGTTTAAGAGCGCTTAAATGGTAATCTCTCTTTTCATAAAACCTGGCGACATACATTTCTTTTTCAGACAACTGCTCTCGAGAATTCTTAAGTTTTTCCTGACTGTCTTTCACATACTCCGATTGCGGATAGTACTTAATAACTTCTTCAAAATACTTGATGGAGTCGTGGGCCAAGCTGAGATCTCTATCTATCGTAGACGGAAGCTGGCTGAAATAAGACATCGCTAAGCGATAGGTTACATAGTCCGAGCGTGGATGTTTAGGATGCAATTCTTTAAACAAACTGTAGCTGGCTTCGGCCTCGGCAAATGACTCCCGTTCATAGTGGATGTCAGCGATTCGCAGCTCAGCTTCTGTCGCAAGAGAGTTGTAAGGAAACTTATTCTTCACCTCAGCATATTTTTTCAGGGCCTCTTCGAAGCGCTCTTCTTTTTGAAGAGCCTCTGCTGTTTTGAACACACCATCAGGTAAGCTTTGGTCGTAATCCGGAATACTTGAGCAGCCGGTTCCAAGGGCCAGAGTGGTAATAATTGAGAGGAAAAAAATCGATTTCAAATGGCCTCCGAAACGTTGATTTTAAAGACTCTCTACACGGACTGTCAATGAGACCGGCGCTATGAAAGCCTTTAATGGGTGCTGGAAAGGCCTGCGTTGAAATTGTTAGCTTATGCGAAAGTCAATTAAGTGATCATAAGCGGTGCTGAGGGTCAGCTTCCCTACGCTTGCCAGGGGAATCGATATTATCATTCCCATGACCCCCATCACTTCGGCACCAACGATAATCGCCACGAGTACTGTAACTGGATGCAGGTTCGAAATTCTCGCAACGACCAGAGGAATCACAAAAAATACGTCGATAGCCTGCGCAAGCAAATAAACGCCAGTGACAAGCCAAATCGTCGTTGTTGGCTCTTGATTAAAGAAAATTATGGCGAATGCAGGTACGGCTCCTATTATGGGTCCGACGTAAGGAATAAGATTAGCAATCGCTGCAAACGTGCCTAACAGCAACGAAAACGGAAACTGGGCAATCGCCAGTCCAATCCAAACGACTCCGCCCACAATCACCGACTCGAGAATTCGGGCACGAATGAAGTCTCCGAGCTGCTGGCTAATTTTATGCCCGAGGCTGAGTCCGAGCTCAAAGAGATTATTCGGAATAACTCCAAAAATTGTTCGACTCATTTGGCGCCCATCACGAAGCATAAAAAAGGCGATAAACGGAGCGAGCATAAGTACGGTGATAATTCGAGAAGTCAGGTTGGGCAAATTTTGAATCGTAGAGTAGGACGCTTCAGAAAGGTAATTGAGCACGTCATCACTGAGAGATCTTGTATAATTGGGTATATAACTTTTAATTTTTGCTTCGATAAGGTGTAAATCCTCCGACGCTGTCGCAAGATACCTCGGAAACTCGATGACCAAATTTGCCAGTTGCCGGTCGGCTGCAGGTAGCAGAACGACAAATGAAACTGCAACGACCACAAAAGAGGCTAAAAAAGGAATAACAATAGCCATCGATCTACCCAGTCCCAATCGCTCTAACCGCAAAGCTACGGGGGCCATCATGTAAGAGATAACGAAAGCGAGGATAAAAGAGACGAGCATGTTCTTAACAAAGAAAAGAATGGCTAAAAAACCAAGAAAAAGACCAACGGCGGTGAGAAGCCTAAGTGTTCTTTCTCTTTTGATAAGTGATTCAAAACTCTTCATTCTTCCCTAGGCGGAAGTACTGGGATCCTTGGATCGTTTTAAATCCATTTTCAGAGAAGTGATTTTCTCCGTTGTCTCTCTTAGCCGCCTTCCTAAAACTTCGGCCAATCGAAAGACAACCTTTACTCCAATAGCAGGATGGCGTTCGATGAGAGCCATAAGGTCTGGCTTGAAAAAACCCAAAAGAATAGAATCTTTGGACGCCCATGCAGATGCACTTCGATGCCCATTCTGTTCGACGAGCGACACCTCGCCAAAAAAGTCGCCCTCTTGTAGGTGCGTGACAATAGTTTCGGGTTCAGCTCCGGCGAGTACGTCTAGGTTTTGAGTCGTTATCGTTACACCGCCTCTAACGACAATGTACATTCCGATGCCGATTTCACCCTCTTTGAAAACTCTCTCGCCCGACCGATAGTGACGTTCATGCACCATTTCGCGAATGATTTTGAGTTCCCTGGATCTAAGGCCTGAAAACAAAGCATTGTCTGCAAGAAGCGCTTCGATGTTTTTCTTTCGATCGGCAACCCGATGAAAGTTTTCCCAAATAAAGTTTACCAAGTTAAATCCCCCTGACTAACAACAAAAACATTTTCAGCCCGCACCCAGCCCTGATTGGAAGCTTGGTTCTCTATGCGCAACCACTCTCCTTTTGTCTCACGCACTTTCACAAGTTCACCTTCGGGCAAAAGAAAGAGTTCGGGCTGTTCATCTGAAGGCCCTGTTTTTGCTTGTGTACCAAGTGCCACAGAGGCCCTGGGCTGAAGACCAATAAGGATCTGGAGACCGGCAAAGAGGGCGATCAACACAAAAACTACTCCGGCAATAAGGAGCTTAGTAGGAAGGGGGTTGCTCGGCACTGCGGTTCGTACTCTAAAGTAAGCGTAGGCTAATGCGACAAAAAATAGCATGGCAAAGGTCTGGGTAAGTCCGAAGGGAATCGTTTCGCTCAAAAGAGCTAACTGAGTATACGGCGACCAATCAGAGTTATTTCGCGAGCGAATTTTGGATTCCACCTCATGGAAAAGGTTTTTTGAGGAGCGATTCCAAGGGTTTAATAACAACGCCTTGCGTAAATAAGCTAACGCCCAGCCGTTCTGCCCGAGCCTGTACTCAGTAAGCGCAAGATTGTATAGTAGAGTATCGCTGGTGGGATCTTGAGTGAGGGCGTTTTTAAAGTGATCGCGTGCCTTTTCAAACTGAGAAGTCGCGAATGCGTTTAGACCTTCTTGGAACTCTTGCTGAAGAGCGGGAGAATTCTGTGCTGATGAGCCTTTCGGATAACCTAACAGCGGTAACGCTAGCAATGCTAGTAGGAGTGTTTTTTTAAGTTTGAACAACATCATCTCCAGTTTTTTTAAAGGGTTAAAAAACAACAAGTGCTCACAATTGAGTTTAGTTTCGAAATAACGGTTTTCAAGGCCTGACTTAGAGAAAGGATATTTGCGTGCCAAGCAGCCAGATTCATTTTGTTGGAACAGAAAGTCTTAGTTCTTCTATAGAGCAAATAGTAGATCAGCACTTGGCGGGCGCCGAGGCAATCAACGGGATCCGCCCACCTGATCCAACGATTAAAGAGTCCAATGACAAGCTCCTGGCAGAAATTGCCTCGCTGCGCGGAAGACCAATGTTCTACCCCGTTCTCAGTAGCGGCATTGGTCGAGGACCTTTCGCCCGTCTTTCAGACGGAAGTGTGAAGCTCGATCTTATCAACGGTATTGGGATACATATAATGGGTCATTCGCATCCAGAGATCATTAAGGCTTCGATTGAGGGATCGCTTTCAGACGTCGTTATGCAGGGGCATCTTTACGCAGGCAAAGAGTACGTTGAACTCAATCGGCGTCTTGTAAGATTGGCTTCTCAGAAGTCACGGCTCAAGCATTCTTGGATTACTACCTGCGGATCCATGGCCAACGAAAGCGCGTTAAAAATTGCGAGACAGAAGCACTTCCCGGCAAAAAATATCATCGCTTTTGAAAAAGCCTTCGCTGGTCGAACGATTATGATGGCCGAAGTGACCGACAATAAAGACTACAAGCAGGGACAGCCAGACTACAATGAAGTCTTTCGGCTCCCCTTTTATGACAAAAAAGACCCCGTTCGGAGTACAGAAAAAGCGCTAGAGACACTCAAGGGCCACCTAGATAAGGGGCCAAATAGCTTTTGCACTTTTGTGTTTGAACCTATGCAGGGCGAAGGTGGCTACGCGTTTGGGACAAGAGAGTTCTTTTTACCTTTATTAGAGACATGCAAGAAAAATAACATCGCGATATGGCTCGATGAAGTTCAAACGTTTTGCAGGACCGGGAACTTCTTTGCTTTTGAGACATTGGGTTTAGGTGACTATGTTGACATCTGTACAGTTGCGAAGACGGCACAGTCGGCGGCCACTTTGTTTACTGATGAGTACAATCCGAAGCCGGGCTTAATTGCGGGTACTTTTGCCGGATCATCCGCGGCTTTGGCTGCGGGCAACAAGCTGCTGGACATTCTAGAAACTAAAGGGTTTATGGGTAGCTCCGGCCGTGTTCAAGAAATTCATAATCGCTTTGTAGAGGGTTTTAATAATCTGAACGAAACAACCTGCGAGGGTATGTTCAACAACGCGGGTGGTTTGGGCCTTATGATGGCGGTGACTCCATTTGACGGCTCCAAAGAAAAAGTGAACGCGTTTCTGAAGGCGTTGTTTGAAAATGGAGTCATGTCGTTTGGTTGTGGTCGAGACCCCTACCGTGTGAGACTTCTCGTTCCGGCCATTATACAAAACAGCGAGATAGATCTGGCACTTGGCGTGTTTGAAAAGACCGCACAACAGTTAGCATAGGTAAGAAAATGTCGAATTGCATTGAACAGCTTAGCGAATTTTTAAAGATAGATGTCACAGAGAAAGACTATCTCTCAAGAGTCGGCTCCTACTTGCGATCTATCGATACCAAGGATAGTTGCTCTATTGAAATACTCGAGGACTACGGCCTGCGCATTGCTTCAAAGAGAATGAATAAACACAAAAAACGAACATTGATTATTGCTAGTTTAGAGGAGCCAGATGCAGGATCTGGTCCGTTATGGCCAACGAACTCATTTAACCCTCACAACATTATTTTGCGCGAAGATAGACTTTATGGATCTGGCACATGTCACTCTAAAGCAGATTTCTTTTTGGCGACGAAGGCATTGATCAATGTAGTATCTGCGAGCACGCCGATATCAAGCGAGTATGAAATCGTTGGTTTTTTGCCAAGAGGTGGGCAGTTGGCGCCGGCGGTCGAGCTGTATGCCAAGAGGTGTACAGATGTTGCGGCTGCGATTCTACTAACAGAAACAAACGGTCAACTTGTCGGCCAATCCTACGGAGAGTTGGCACTGGCTTTTGATATACCATACTCTGCACAAGAACTTCAAATGAGAGCAAAAAATCTGATGGGTGACCTCATGAGAACGGAGCTAAGAGTTTTTCGCTCCATGCAACCCGCCCTTGTTACAAACTCATCAAACTCTGCAATGACGGCACTCGTAAAATACTTAAGAAAAATTCCGTCTGACAGGACGATTTTGAACATCGATTCTACTCCGTTTCAATGCCGAGGGCCTCAGCAAGTGACTTTAGAGCTCGATAGCGAAAGTACGGCGTACCAGTCAAATGCTTCTAAGTTGGTTGTTCTCGATGAGCTGATTTCTCGTTTAGAAATGAAACTGGCCCTTGATGAAATAGAAGCAGAGGCCTTTTTGGCGAGCATTCAGACCACGAATTTGTCATTAAAGCTTTCAGCGCGTATCCGCTTTTTTGGTGAAGATTCGGAGCGAGCTGTTGAGCGCTGCCTCGAGTGGCTGGAGCATGAAACATCGATGTTAAATGTTTCGCTTGATGTGACCGGGTATTTGCCAGCGCTTGTTTGCAGTGGTCATGAACGTTTACCCAGGCATCAGCCAACAGTAGCGGGCCTTCTTGCGAAGTTTTTTTCGGAGGTATGTTGCTTTGGCGGCGCATCTGTGACCAACCGAAACACTGTTGAAGAATCTAGACAGATTAAGGAAATTGAAAGAACGCAGCAATTTTATCAAAGACTTATGGTTGAGGATTCCTCTCTACTGCATTCAACGTCTTCTTTGGCTGATTAGGAGAAATCGGTGAGTTTTAGAATTCGATCGGCACGCGAATCAGATTTAAGAGATATTCAGTCCCTGGCCGCGCAGTTTTCGTTGTTGAATCTGCCGGACGACGAAGAGGTTCTCGAAAAGAAGCTCGCTCGAAGCGTCCTAGCCTTTTCTGATGAATGCCCTATAGACAAATCAGAGTGTGAGTATGTTTTTGTCATTGAAGATTCCGAAGTGAAGAGAGTGGTGGGGTGCTCGGTTGCGATGGCGAAACATGGAACCGAAGAGGTGCCGCACATTTCTTTTCAGGTGAATCGCGAACAAAGGTTTAGCCGCGATCTTGGAATTGGCTTTATCCATCAGGTGCTCAGGTTAAAACTGGATCATGATGGACCAACTGAAGTGGGTGGCTTGTTGGTAGATCGATCCTTTCGAAGTCGACCAGAGAAGTTAGGTCGTCAAATAAGTTTGATACGGTTTGTCTACATGGGACTTGAGCCAACTCGTTTTGAAGAGAGACTTCTTTGCGAGTTCGCACCTCCGCTGACGAGAGAAGGGCGTAGCGAATTCTGGGAGGCCCTGGGGCGTCGTTTCACTGGACTCCCTTATCAAGAAGCAGATGTCATTAGTCATCGCCACAAAGAGTTTATTCAAAGTTTGTTTCCTACAGGAGATATTTACTTAACTCTACTGGACACGAGAGCCCGCCAAGTTCTGGGTCAAGTGGGCGGGCAAACCAAACCGGCACAACATTTGTTGGAGGCGCAAGGTTTTAAATATCTTAATGAAGTAGATCCGTTTGATGGCGGTCCTCACTTTGGTTGTCTACGAAAAGAGGTAAAAATTATCTCTCAGGGCAAAAAGTTGAAACTTAAAGAGGGTGTTAATGAATTCCCCAATATGGGGCTAATTGGGCTTGTTAGAGAGGGCGAGTTTTTCGGGTGTCAATCCGCCTATTCTACCGAGGCCAGTTATGTGAATGTGCCGAGTGTGACGCGAAAACTTTTATCTCTTTCAGATGGCGAAGAGCTATTTGTGAGTCCGTCTTAGTGGAGGTTTCTATGGATCAAAAAATGATTTTTATGGGTGATTATGTTAATGGCAAATTCGTTCGCCCCTCAAAGCCGGATATGGAATGGTCTTTGTCGAGCCCCGCCGATTTAGCTTATAAGTATGCCGACTGCGCATCTAAGCTTTCTCATGTCGACGAGGCCATCGAATCTGCAAACAAGGCCTTTCTCACTTGGTCTACTTTGTCTCAGCAGGATCGCAATAAATATTTGTTAAAATTGAAAAGTGTTTTCGAAGACCAAAAGCAAAAGTTAGCAGAGATAATATCTATTGAAACCGGAAAACCTCTTTGGGATAGCCTCGGTGAAGCGCAGGCGATGATAGGTAAAATCACAATCACTCTTGAAGAGTCACTAAAACTTGTCGCGGATCAATTTGTTCCCAATGCACTCCCTGGCATTGATGGTGTGACTAAGTTTAAACCAAGAGGGGTATTCGTTGTTATAGGGCCTTTCAACTTTCCGGGTCATTTGGCAAACGGCCACATCATTCCGGCTCTTGCAACTGGCAACACTGTTGTGTTTAAGCCAAGTGAACTAACTCCTATGACGGGTCAGTTTATGGCTGAATGTTACGACAAGGCAGAGATCCCTGCCGGAGTTTTCAATTTGGTGCAGGGTCAAGCAGAGACTGGTCGCCGGCTCAGTATGCATGAAAATGTTGAGGGTATTCTGTTCACCGGTTCCTACGATGTGGGTTTAAAGATCAAACAAGATACTATGACCCACTTTTGGAAGATCTTGGCGCTCGAAATGGGCGGCAAGAATGCTTCTATTGTTTGGAAAGATGCTGATTTTGAAAAAGCTCTCTTTGAGAATTTGATGGGCTCCTTCATGACTACAGGGCAGAGATGTTCGTGTACGAGTCGCTTGCTTCTTCATGAATCCATTTACGATCGCTTTGTGAGTGAGTTCCATGAAAAAACAAAGAAACTGAAGATTGGGCACTGGAGAGAGAATCCGTTTATGGGCCCACTTATTAGTGCCAAGTCTGTAGAAAACTATGTTCGCTTTCAAGGTATAGCGGTCCGAGAAGGTGCCGAGTGCTTAATGCGCGGTAAGGTTCTTGAGCGAAGCCCCGCGGGGAATTATGTGTCTCCAAGCATTAACCTCGTAAATAAGCCGAACCCGAACTCAGTTTATCAAAAAACAGAAATCTTCGGTCCCAATGTTGCCGTTTACAAAATTTCCGATTTTGATGAAGCGCTGACGTTAGTGAATAGTAGTAGCTATGGTTTAGTTTGCTCTGTGTTTTCAAAAGACAAATCATTGCTTGAGCGGGCTCAGCAAAAAGCGAGAGTCGGTTTGGTAAACTGGAACAGATCCACTGCAGGCGCGAGCTCGAGGTTGCCATTTGGAGGCATGGGAAAATCTGGAAATGACAGGCCCTCGGCCCACTTTGCTGTCAACTACTGTACCGTTCCCGTTGCTAGTTTATTGGATACTTCTGGCTTTGATGAAACTAAGATTCCCGCCGGCGTTGATTGGTAAAGCAAAAACTGCCTGCTTCGAGTTTGTAGAGTCGCATCCTTGAGATTGGAGCTTTGAATGAATCGGATCAGTGTCGTTTAAAAAACTCAAGCATCGCGAGCGTATTCTTTGTGAACCAACAAGCTAAAGATTTTTTGGAGATTGAAGGATGTTAAGATTTCTAGGCTGGATTTTTACTTTTGTTTTTCTTGGCGCGGTGACAGCCGGTTTGGCGTTTTGGGTTTATATTTCTATGCCGCTAAATTCTGCGGTTGGTGAAGTCACCATTGAAGTTCCCCCAGGGCCATTTTCGAAGGTTCTCGATAGGCTCGAAGAAACTGGATTAATTAAAAATAAGCGAATGGCTTCTCGTGTTGCTCAGTTTTTGGGATACACAAAAACGGTAAAAGTAGGCGAATACCGAGTTTCAGGGTCGAACTCTCTAAGTGAAGTTTACAAGACTCTTGCTTCAGGAAAGAGCGTTCTCTACACGGTTACTATTCCAGAGGGGAAAAATCTTTTTGAAGTTGCGGATATCTTTGAGTCGGCTGGATTCGGGCCCGCTAAGGATTTTGTAAAAATTTTTACTGATCCATCAGTTGCAACGGAGCTCACAGGATTCAACGTAAATACACTAGAAGGTTATCTGTTTCCAGAAACCTACACACTTTCAAAGTTTGAATCTAAAAAGGCTATAGTGAAGAGTATGGTGATTCAGGCGCAAAATGCGTTTAAGGAGCTGTCTGAATCTGCTAGGCCGCCATTAAATCTGGATCGCCAGCAAATCTTTACTCTTGCAAGCATGATTGAAAAAGAAACCGGTGCTCCAGAAGAGCGGCCTACAATTGCGAGTGTTTTTATCAATCGGCTGAAGAAAAAAATGAGACTGCAGTCCGATCCGACAATCATCTACGGAATTTGGATACAAACAGGTGAACCGCTTCGTAACATCAAAAAATCCCATCTCAGCTTGCCGTCGCCGTACAATACCTATTATGTGAAAGGACTTCCTAAGGGCCCTATCGCAAGCCCCGGCAAAGAAAGTTTGCGTGCGGTATTTGAGCCTGCAACCACAGACTACCTTTACTTTGTGAGTCGTAATGATGGTACCCACGAATTCACTTCAACCTATGCAGAGCATGACAAGGCTGTTCACAAGTACCAGCGCACTCGCGCCAACCGCGTCGGTAAATCTTGGCGCGACCGCAAGTAGGGCTGCTAGTCGATCATTTTCTAATCGTTGAATTCCTCGATGATTCGAAAAGCAAAGATTGGTCCCCAGTAAGAATCTTGCCGAGAGATCCCTGCGCCGAACTGTATTTTTGTGGACTTCCCAAAAAGTAAATGGGCTTGAGGTATAAGTCTCAACGACCAGCTGTCAAAAAAATTAGATACAGCATTGAGTTCGATTGCGGCGTCGACTTTTCTTCCGTAGTTGTAAAAAAAAGTTGTGTTGAGCACGCCGAATCCGTGGGTGGGCCCTGCATCCTCACTATCGGTGCGCGCACCCAGCATTATCAAGTAAGACCAGTCGCGGTTTAGTCGCTGACCGTGCAAATACAGCGATGTAAACTCAGTCATACGATCTCCATGTTTGCGTTCGCCAATAAACTGTAGGCCCTGAACACCTGGATTCGTACTGCCCGGTGGGCCAAGCGTAACTTGAAGCGCGGCCTTGTGAGACTCATTGCGATCCCCTTTCATCGGCAGCTCTAGTTCAACTGCGTAACCATCGGCAAAGGCCCATTCAACTTCAGGCGCATAGTAGAATTGTTGAAAACCACTGCCATCCTCCTGATAGAAAAGAGAGTTGATCTCGAACTCGCCCTTCTGTGCTCCAAGCCTTCTCACTAGATCGAACATCATGGGTTCTGGGATCTCAGCCTCAGATCCGTACTCATCATGATGATAGTTCTCCGCCTTTTTCATAGGTTGCGCGGCCTCATCTGAATGCGCCACGGTTCCGAGGCCCAGCGAAACAGAAACAGCAAGTAGTATAGAAAGTAAAAACGGAAATCGTTGAGCAGAAAACCTATAAAAATAGAAGCGCATTGTTTACCTCGTAAAGAAGAGAAAGAAATTCGGATTCAGAGCTGCGTAGTTGTAAGGATCTCTAAGACAGGCGAGGCGGTCGCCGAAGCACAGAAAAATAACCATCGGCCATGAGGCCGAGTTTTTTGATCGAACCAAAGCGAGCATGCCTACGAAGAAAAAGCGAAGGCAAAGCCGCGACCAAAATGACATCGGAAAGCCCTGTGAATGTGGGTTGAGCTGAGGGAGTTTGATCCTCCGGGATGCCATTGCCATCAGCGTCGCCATCCAACTGCGACATCGCAATGTCTTTAAGGTCCCACTGGCCGGTGAAAATGCAAACCGCCTCTCCTGTAAAGACAAACAGAAGACACAACACTATAAAAAAAACAGACGCTCTAAAGCCTACCGATCGCATTTCTCTATAAATTTAACATCCACTTGAAAAAAGGCAAACACAGATCCGGCCTATACCTCTGTGCAGAGGCTAAGTAGAGGAGTCGCCATCTTCTCAACTGTGCCTCGCTTAAGACGGCATCTAGTACTAATTCGGTGCCAAAATGCGCTATCGCCATTTGGCATTGGTTTGCTACTAACAACTAAAGGGTTTACCACTGGGGTCGTTTTGCACTCTAATGATTCGTTTAAAGGGGGAACTTTGAGAAAAAGAATTCATCGTCATTTCGTAGTATTGCTCATTCTATTACTAGCTTGCACCATGATATTTACGAACTGTGGGCCGACGGGTAAAAAGAATGAGGCTTCCAAAACAGTTGCCGAAGAGCCTCTACATCCTTTCGCTCAAAAGATCCAAAATAAGATTATCGCCTCTGACCTTTCAGCGGAGAGTCTTTTAGATCAATGTGAAAAAGCCATTCTAGAGTTAAACTTCAAGGTAGAATCTACTGTCACTGCGACAAAGGTTCTTGAAAGAGTTTCTTTTGAAAGTAGTCTTTTGCCACTAGAAACTGCAAAGGCAGACTTTGCTGATGATACATCTCCTCTCTACTTTATGGCCTATGTCTCAACAGATGCGAACCTTCGCAAGGCCGGCTCAGACTGTGAGCAAAAGGTTTCTGAGGCAAGCGTTGCTCTAGGAACTCGCAGAGATGTTTACGAAATGCTTTTAAAAATAAACGCCCTGAGCCTAGAAGCTGATGAGGCTCGACTGTTAAGTGAAACTTTGCTCGTCTATAAGAAAAACGGGATGGCCTTGAGCAATCAGGATTTAGCGGCATTTCGCGAACTTCGTCAAAAGCTGTCACTCTTAGAGTCTCAGTTTTCGCAAAATCTTAACGAGGATGTTTCTACTGCTGAGTTCACTAAAGAAGAACTTGTCGGTACGTCCGAGAGATTTCTCTCAAGATTGTCAACGTCGGCTTCAGGGAAGCTAATTGTAACTACGAAATCCACTGACTATCGAGAAGTCATGGCCAATGCTATAAACCCTGAAACCCGAAAAAAAATGATGTTTGCCTATCTTAACCGCGCAGGTGAACAAAATACTAAACTCTTAAAAGAGGCAATTCTCCTTCGCCAAGCAATTGCAAAGTTACTGGGCTACAAAACTTGGGCGCACTACCGCATCGATGGCAGAATGGCAGCCACACCCGAAAACGCAAAAAATCTCATAGTTTCTTTGAAAGATCGCGTAGCGCAGGTTTACGCCAAAGATAGAGACCTTATGCTCGAGTCAAAGCGCGAAGATTTACCTTCGGCGGATCGTCTCGAGGCTTGGGATCTGACTTTTTACACCAATAAAGTCGCAAAAGAGCGCTTCTCTTTAGACAGAGAATTGGTTCGGCAGTACTTTCCGGCCGAAAAAGTCGTCGCTGGAGTTTTTGAAATTTACTCCAAGCTCTTTGCGGTGAAATTTGAAGAAGTTGTTAACGCGCACGTTTGGTCAGAAGATGTTAAGCTCTATGCAGTTAGGTCAGCCGATGACAATTCCATTCTCTCTTACTTCTATGCGGACTTGACACCGAGACCTGGTAAGTACGGGCACGCGGCGGCTTTTCCGTTAATTTCGGGGCGCATCGTAAAAGAGGGATATTATAGCCAACCCGTTGCGGCCATTGTGGCCAACTTCACACCGGGCAACCCTTCTTTGATGTCACACTCCGAAGTAGAAACCTTCTTTCATGAGTTCGGCCACATTGTACACCAAACTTTAACCGGGGCTCCCTATGCAAGCCTCTCAGGAACGGATGTTGCGCAAGATTTTGTCGAGGCCCCATCGCAAATGCTCGAGGAGTGGGCCTGGGACAAGAATATTTTGAAAATGATTTCTGGGCACTTTGAGCGACCTCGGGAAATTTTGCCAGATTCGCTTATCGATAAAATGGTTGCAGCAAAACATTTTGGCGAAGGTCTTTTGTACGCTACGCAAATACTTTATGGTTTGACGGATCTAACTTTTCATATGGCAGAGGGTTCTGTCGACGTTCACGCGACTTACGATCAACTGTATAAGGAGATCCTTTTGGTCGAACCACTTGAAGGCGGTCGTTTTGTCGCAGGATTTGGTCATCTCATGGGCGGTTACGACGCTGGCTATTACGGTTACATTTGGTCAGAGGTGTACGCGGCAGATATGTTCACGCGGTTTGAAAAAGAAGGATTGCTGAATGCAAACGCCGGTGAAGCCTATCGGAAATGGATTCTTGAGCCAGGTAGAATGCTCGATCCTCTTTCTATGATCGAAAGCTTTTTAGGTAGGCCCTATAGCACCGAAGCTTTTTACCGAAAACTCGGGCTGTAGGAGCAGAACCAAAAAGAAGTATAGAGCTTCAGCCTATCTAGTGGTGTACCGACCATTTTCAATTATGCGGCTCTTTGTGTGCCCGTAATGACTGCCCGTTCAGATCGTTACTTAGTGTTTCAGATCCTCAGCGGCGCGAAATATACTCGATGTTTAGTTTACCACCGACCGGATAGTCGCCGTCGCTTGTGCCAAATTCGACTTCTTGTCGGCACGTCCTATTGCAGCCCGTGGGTGCAGTTAGCGTCAACTCTGTTTCTGCAGAAAGATTGCCTCGGTAGCTAATTGTCAATATATTATCCTTAAGTTTGATGCTGATAGGGCCAAGATTAATTGACTCATCTGTCTTAATAACAAACTGTCCTTTTGCACTCCGATCATACTGCTCGACTGGAAGCCAAACAATCTTTGAGTCTTCAAAGGCCTCCTGGGACTCCACAGTTGCGTAGAGGGCAGCACCGACTTTCACAGATTCCAGTTGTGTATCGCTCGCAGGCAATGAAACAGACATCAACAACAAACCCAGCACGGTGTAAGTTCTTTTTTTCACGTCACCTCCTCCAATATCTCGGTGTTGTACCCAACAAATCAATCAAATCAACGGTTGCTCAGTAGGTTGTAAAGTATTCCAGCCTTTTATGCCCTAACCTGTTTTTCGCCGACATTAAATTGGTAGCATGAAGGGCGGCGGGATCCGGTTTTGGTGAGCCAACCTTTTTCGATCCATTGAGTAAGCCAATAGTGAAGCGTGCGCTCAGACTTTGCAAAATAGTCTTTAAAATCTAAAAACCTAAAATCCGCGCTCCTTATGTGTTGTCTGAACTCTAAGAACTCTTTATCCATAGCTTCACCCTTGGAGTCCTTGGCATGTGAAAGCGTGACAACTAAGGGCCATTTGCTAGATTCAAGAAAGAGAAGCCCTTTGTCTGATTTAGTTTTTCCGCTAGGAAATACATAACATACTAGGTATAATAAACTAGGTATGGATTTGGTCGAAAAGCTCAAGTTGGCTAGAAAAACCGCCGGTCTTACGCAGTTCCAGTTGGCAGGGGCAGCCGGCATAAGTATGGCAACTCTTCAGAATATTGAAGCCGGTAAGGCCAACCCTGAATGGTCCACCTTAGAGAGACTGTTCGCTGCCCTATCGCTTGAGTTTACGCTAAAGCCCAAAGACCTTGACTATGAAAGACTAAGGTCTATTGGCGTTCCTCTTATTGGAATGGAAAGCAAACAGCAGAGTGCGTTTATTAAAGCACCCAAGCTCAGCTCCTCGATTGTCATAGATACTCTGAAAGCGAATATGGCTCAGATTCTAAACCTTTCCGAAAGCTCGCGAGAATTCAAAGCGATGCTTTCGTATCTTTGGGCGATCAAGGATCATTACCCAAAAGTTTTTCTTCAGTTAGGCACGGGGCCGAAAAGTTGGGTAGAGCGGGGGCTCGAGTCTACCCAGCCTATTGCACTTCGCCGCATTGTTCTGTCTTATTTGGGAGAGCACCTTTGAAGACCCTAGACATCAAGCTTATGAAAAAATTTTTAAAGCTAGCTGGATCTGAACTTGCTGGAGAATGGTTGCTGGTTGGTGGGACTCTGTTACCCGCTATTGGGCTGCTTGTACGTACCACGGTTGACATAGATATCGTAGGTCTTGGGCCAAAAGAGCGAGCTCAAACGTTAGAGCTCATGCAAATTGCCGACAAGCTAGGCTTGAGCATTGAGAGCATCAATCAAGCAGCAGCGTTTTTTCTTAAGAATGTTAAACATCAGAAGAGCGATTTGATTCCTATTGTGAAGGGCCCAAAGGCAACAGTCTTTCGACCATCGGTGTGGTTATACTGGAGCCTTAAAATAAAACGGCTTAGCGAAAGTGACCTAATCGATTGCAAAGAGTATTTTCAGTTCTGTCGTAATAGTGGCGACGAAATTGAAATCAAAGCTCTTAAACAACTTGTAGTGTCAACGGCTAGAAAAACCGCAGAAGCTGACAGGACAGCAAGACTCCAAAGCCTTTTGCGGCTGCTCTAGCGAGCTTCATCGCCGGCGCGAGGAACAATTTGGAACATATTTGGGGGCGATCATTCGAGCCAAGTTACGCGGCCTTCAGTTTGTCGGGGGGCTTTGGGGGGTTCATGATCGGGATATCCAAGAGTGAGCGCGCAAAGTAGCTCAAGCTCTGCTCCAGGAGGAACAGCTAAATTGTCGACTCCCAAGAAAGCATCGACATCTTTTTTGATTTCAAGCGGTGCGCCCATCGTGCAACAGCCAAGTCCTTCGGCAAAAGCGGCAAGATTCATATTCTCTACCGCCATATACACACTGCCAATACTTGTATGATACCGCTCTTCAGGATCGTTGAGCGAATAGCAAAAAATAATTACAGGTGCATTACCTAAAGTGTAGAAAAATCGCTCAGTGAATTCATACAAAGAAGGTTTCAAGCGCTTCTCTAAAACATCTTTAATGCCTAGCCAAGATTTTTGAGACAACTTGAGATAATCATCGCGCTTCACTCCTTGAACAACGAAGAAGCGCCAATTCTGTCGATTTTTACCAGATGGAGCCTGCATACCGGAAGCAAGAATTCTCTCTAAAATTTCTTTATGAACAGGATCCTTCTTGTACTTTCTTATCGATCTTCTTCGCTCTATTAACTCGTAAAAATTAGTCTCACTCATATTCGACAAACCTCAAGTTGGTTTACTAACTGATTTAAACATAAGTTTGATGCTGATGTAGGTAGCTCAACCTGAATTCTCAAATGTTCCTATCTTAAACGCAAATCTCACTCAGTAAGACGTTTCTTTTGTTTGATCAATAAAAACCAATATCGAGTATGCCGCCAAACTGTAACCAAACAGGCTATTGGTTGACGCGCCCAGTCCCACAAGTGACTCCGTACCTTAAAGAAACAGGACCTGGCACCTTAATGCGAGGGGGAGAGATGCCGATCTGGTTAGTGTGAAACAGTATTGGCAGCCATTTAAGCAACATCTATCGCTCGTCATTGAAAAAGTAGACCTACTCTTCTTAGGTCTGGTGCTTGGCCTATGGATATTTACTTGGTCACTGACGCTTAACTCCAGATGGCTCAAGGTGTTTCAGTCTGAGGTGCTGACTCAAAACGAAATTCTGCTTTCAACTGTTCAGGGTCCGCTCTTTGGCCCGAATGAGTATGGATACGCTAATAAAGTGCAGGTTCCTGACGGCTTGAGACTGGAGATCTTTAGGACCTCCGAGAGCGGATACTCCCGTCTAATTAAGGCAATTTCATTTAAGCACGCCAAGGATGCACATATTGAGTTCTTAGAGGGTGCCAGCAATCTCGTCCTTGTAGACGAGGATGGCGATGGTTCTCTTGAGATTCTCTTTCCTTACACGGACTCTTTGCTAAATTCTCAAATTGAAACACTCAACTTTGCAAACCTCGAAAAATAGTTAGAGAAATCGCCATTATAACTTCAGCCAGACTCGACTTTCGCCGAGAAGAAGAGAGTTCAGATTGTTCTTTTCTAAAGGAGCGTTGGCGGTGAAAAGAAGTTCAAAAATGGCGTTGGCAGTATCTGGCCTTAGTTTCTCTTTATTGATGGCTTTTCAGAACTGTGCTCAACCTCCCCAAGCAAGCCAAGTCCCGGTGAATGATCGAGTCAAAAAAATCAACGTAGAAGACGAGCTAGGCTCTCGCGCCACTGCAGAAGAGCTTATGAAAGCTTTCGAGAGATGCAGCTCTTTTCAGGGAATCGCCTACGAAAACTGCACCCTGCGGGCGCTCGAAGACAAAGTTGCTCGCGCGTTAGAAAATAGCCAAGAGTCAGCACGCTGTAACTCTAAGATCGAAAAAGTGGTTTGTTTTGCCTCAAATCCCGTCTGCGATCAGCGCTCAGGCTATATTGGCCGCGAGGCACAGGCGTTAGCAAGTTGTCTTCCTGAGCTGAGTAAGAAGGGGCTTCAGAGTTCTTACCTTTCTCAGATGAAACAGCACAACTTAGCCAAATACCTGAATCTGATAAATCAAAACTGCCTTATCGAAGAAAAAGGTTGCATGGTAGTGCCTAAATGCAGAACCGTTTGCGACAGTTAAGAGTTAAGAGTTAAGAGTTAAGAGTTAAGAGTTAAGAGTTAAGAGTTAAGAGTTAAGAGTTAAGAGTTAAGAGTTAAGAGTTAAGAGTTA